>NZ_JBEVTO010000004.1:0-275452 GCF_041020825.1 Oscillibacter sp. GMB15532 | reverse complement strand
GGCTGGGTCAGCGTCAAACTGGAGTTTCCAGTGTTTGTAATGGTGACGGTCTGTGCTGCCGGGGCGCTGTAGCCCGCTGACAGCGAACCAAAATCCTTGGTGGTCGGATTGGCTGTGATGGTGTAGCTGGGCGCAGCGTTTACCGTTAGTCTGGCTGAATTTGAGGTAGCAATAGGCGAGTATGTACCTATAACGACGATGCGGTAGAGATAACCGTTCATCCCTGCGGTTGCCCTGGTGATGTTCAGCGTCGACGTACTGGCTCCGCTGTATACTCCACCGTCCGTGATGGTCGTAAAGTTTGAGCCGGTGTTAACCTGCCACTGGTAGGTTAAACCCGTTCCGGTCGCCGTAACCGAGAAAGTAGCCGATTGCCCTTCGTTCACCGTTTGAGGGGATGGCTGGACGCTGATAGAAGGTGCCGGGGGATTCACCAGTACGCCGGTCACGTCGCCTACGCCGTTCAGCGTCAGATTCGCATCATTTCCTGTGCTATCTTGGATTGTGCCGCCGTTGAGGGTTAGCGAGTCGATGCTGATGCCGTTAGTGTCGCTGTCGCCCGCCTGCACCGTATAACGAAAGACCAGATTTGTGCCACTGCCGCTTACATAGTCGGCATGCCGTGACGCGCTGCCGATGGTCAGCGAGAGATACGGTGTGCCGCTGGAGGTGTTTACAGTCACATTCTTGTCAAAAGTTACTGTGAAATTCAAATTTTCTCCGGACAAATAAGTGTCGTACGTCGGCACCGATACCGAAGTAACGGTAGGTACGGGGGTAACAGCCGCAGGCTCCACCTTGATGTATTTATAGGTTGCCAAATCCGCCACGTTGTAGGCAACCGAATCGTTTCCATCAATGTTTGTGCTTGCCATACCCTGCACGCCGCTCTCCAATGTCGGCGCAGATTGCATTGCTTTTGTGCCGCCTTGAATAATAATTGTTCCAGTTTTAATAGTAGTGTTTTGGTGATAAATCGCAATATTGCTGGCGGCACTTATTGTGCCGCCCGATATGTTCAATCGGCTGTCAACGTTAGTGCTATAAACCGCATTACCGCTACTCCCTGCAGCGCTCAACATCCCACCGTAGATATTTAAGATACTACTGCTGCTATCCCAAACCGCAACACCGCCATCCCCCGCCGCGCTCACCACGCCGCCGCGAATATTTAAGGTTGCGTTTTGGGTGTAAACCGCAGCGCCGCCAGCAGAATTACTGTTACTCACCGTGCCGCCTAATAGTTCCACGGTACCGCCATTAACCACAGCAATCGTCCCCTGACTGTTTGTAGTACTTGTCACCGTGCCGCCGCTACTACTGTCGGTAATGGTTAGCGTCCCGTCACCTTGATGTGTGATAGCGGCAGCAGAACCGCCGTTAAGGGTTTTGCCGTTTAAGTCAATGGTAATGTTGTGAATAAAAGTACTGGGAATTGTGATTGTCCCAGTGTCGCTATAACTATCGGAAAGCTTCAAATTCAAATCGCCTGCCGCATCGCTTATGGCAGACTGGAGAGCTGTGCGGTCGCCAACCTCCGTAGGCACAGACGATGTTGCGCCCGGCTCAACCTTGATGTATTTGTAGTTTGCGAGATTCGCCGCATTATACGTTTCTTGATTGGTTCCGTTCTCATTGGCGCTTGCCGTCACCTGCATACCATCACTCGCACTAAGCGAACCGTCAGTGAAAACTATCGCATGCGTTCCGCTGGTTGCGGTGAGCGTGCCGCTGGTGATACTCAGCGAGTTGTTACACCCAATCCCGTATGACGTTCCACCGGCGGTTACGTTTCCGCCATTAATCGTCATTTGACCTCTACTATAAATCCCCACAGGCCCCCCTGTCGCATTGATTGTGCCGCTGCTAATGGTTATTGCGTTTTCGCCGTATATCGCCATATTAGGAGCAGATATGCTAAGTGAGCCGCTTCCAGTTTCGCAGAAAGTAAGACTTCCTTCCGACTGTTCAGAGTAAATCCCGGCCACAGTTTGTAACTCCCGGGCGTTAAGCGTAATCGTGTTTGTTCCTACCAAATTGATGATAAGATTGTTGACCATGGAGCTGTTGCTGTGGTAAATACCGTAGTCATAGTTGCCTGCGGTATAACAACCTGTGATATTCGCATCGTTCAGTGTGAGGGTATTTGTGTCACTGTCATAGGTGACGTTTCCGGTAATACCCATTCCGGCGATGTTATCCTTGTTCGCACTGGTCACCTCCACGCCGCCAACCCATATGCCGTAATTGGTGGTAGACATGGGAGTAGCCAACCCGCGCGCCGCCGCGATTGGCGGCACTTCACCCACAGTCACAACAATTTCCGGCAGCGGGACACTTACCGTATAGCCCTCAACCACCGGGGTGAAGACATATTCGCCCTCGGTATTCATGTCATAGTCGAGTGAAACCCATGTCACCGGAATCTCCACGGTGTTTTCCACCCATTCGGGTTCCGTTGTCGTTGCGGGGGTTGCCGTTTGCGGGCTGCCGGAATCCTGCACAGGATTTTCATCGGCAGGCACGGCTGTCCGCACTGTGGCGGTCAGTGTTTCGGGCAATTCTAAATCCTCGCCGGATTTGCCCGGTGATACCGTTTTTTCTGTTTCTGTCAGCGGTGCAAAGCTGATAATTTCTCCGCTCCCGCCAACGGTTGTATGGATTTCCTCCGCCATTGCCGATACCGGCAGCATGGACACTATCATGCACAGCGCAAGAAACATACTGAATAGTCGTTTGTTCATATGGTCTGTCCCTCCTTGATTTGTAAATTTGTGTTTCCTTGTTTCAAAAGTTTTTGCAGCCTATCGGCTTCTTCCCCGGTGGCGGGGCGAATATTGGGTTTCTCGCAGGAAGGGCATTCCTTTACCGCTCCCACCCGGCAGAATAAAAAGCCGCAGTCCTCGCAGGCGTAGGTCATGTCATGCCCCCCTTCCGCATAGACAGGTTGATTTTCCTCAAATCCCAAGGAGCTGGCGCTTCTTTGCCTCAAACTCCTGCTGGGAAATCACGCCGTCCTCCATGAGCGCCTTGTATTTCTTGATTTCTTCGATGGCGTCGGCAGGCGGAGCCATGTTGGTGTGTAACGCCCCCATTCCCACCATACCGGGACCAATAGACTGCTCGGCTGCGCCGGGAAAGGCCACCGTCTTGAGTGCAGCCACCAGCTTTTCAAGTTCTTCTATGCTTTGCTGATAGGAGCGAAGGTAGTTGTTCACATCCGGGAGGTTGTTATCAAACCTGGGGCCGTCCATATCACATTGGAGCACCGTCCAGTAGGGGTGGTCGAAATGCAGCTCCACGTTAAACGCCTGAAAGGGTTCAGGAACGTCAAAATACTGCATTGGTACGGAGTTGTTTGCCTTGCCGTCGTCCAGTCTGTCAAGGGTTCGTGCCGTCCGCTTGCTCGCTGCCACCTGTGCGATTTGCGGTGCCATCGCCATAACCCGCTCGGTTACGGTGCTGGCATAACGGCGTATACCCGCCGCCGAACCCTCAAACAGAGGGGCGCTGTCCTCCTTAATGGTAAAGGATTTTAGCTGTTTGCCTTCAAACACGGTCTTGTCCGGCTGTTTGCTCATGCAAAACCACTTGTTCTGGTAATCAAAGATGATTTTGGTATCCCAAAGGCCGAAATCAATCCGCTCAGAAACCACGAACTGGTCTTTCAGTATTTGGTTTTGATTGCAGAATGCCAGATATTCCCGAAAGCCCTGCATTGTCAGCTTGCTTTCCTTGTCGGCATCCATATCAATCTTGTTATAACAGTCGTTACAAATATATTCGCCCTCAATTTTCGATGGCAGAAGCAGTGGAATCTTGCCGCCGCAGATGGGGCAAGGGGGTTTTTTAGTAAATAGACCCATCATCATTTCCTCCATTTGTTCTCATTATCTTGTTCCTCCGCCCGAACCGCCGCCAATGGAGCCGCCGCCACCGCCAAGGGAAGCAAATCCGCCGCCTCCGCCGCTGCGCTTTTCCTGTTCACGCTGTTCCTCGGCCTTCTTCATATTGCTGTAAAGCAAATAGTGGTAGGAATAGGCGGTCGCCATGCTCCCGCTATAATCGGTCAGCTCGGCAGAAATTTGCGGGTATAGTGCTTTCATCTGCTCCGCCACCTGATCGGAGATGCCGAACAGCATGGCATAGGTCAAAAGCTCCCGCCAAATCGGCATTTCCTTGATGCCGCGCTCGGCAACCAGTGAAAAATCCGTCAGATACCGTTTCAGCCCCATCAGCTCGCCCAGCTCCTGTTCACCGGCTGGCGTCAGATCGGTGAGCCTTACCGGCATATCCCACCGTTTCAGGCAGTGCTTTTGGTTCAAATAGGCTCTGCCCGCGCTGTCGCATTTTTGTATGTAGGTACGCAGCAGCTTGTCGTTTTGACTTGCAAAGCGTTCCAGCTCCTTTGCCTGCAAGATGGTGTCCGAACCGGCTGCGCTTTCGAGCACCGTATAGAGGTACTCGTCATACTCGTTCATTCTGTCATGTTGGCTGCCCATGAGCCGCAGGTTTACGGTTTCTTTGGTTTTACCCATAAACCCGACTTCCTGCGTTTCCACCGGGGACAGGCAGCCAAGCTGGATTAACCGCAGCATTCCTGTGGAGAGAATAGCGCCATCCTCACACACCTCAAACAGCCGTCCCAGCGCATAGGTGGCGCTCAGATTGCCGCCGTTGGGAAGTTCCCTGAAATACCCGAACCGCTCTGCGAATCTTTGCCTTTTTTTCTCCGCACGTTTCTTTTTCATCCTGAAAAACCAAATTATCAGCCCGATGGGAAGTCCGATGGACAGAGTCATCGTAACAATCGCTTCCAATGTGGATACTTCTTCACCGGTATCACCGTAATCGCTGCCTGAAAAGGCAGTTTCTTTTACTTCCTCAAAGCTGCCCGGTTCTTGCCGTGAAGGGGACAGGATGCCTTTCTCCAAAGAAAACAGTACCGTCACATGGTTTTCGGGAGCAAGAGGGCTTTCCGTGTAGGCAATAATAGCGCCATCTGAAAATTCCACCTGACCGTCATAGCCAAATCCCCATATTTTGGCATTCTTCTCAGTGATGGGCGTACCATCCGCCAGCCGGATTTCCACCTTCATATCGGTGGGGGTGGTGTTCATCCCATCGTTTACAAATCGGAAGTTTACGCCGTCCCTGTCGCTGTAGCCGCCCACCGCATTGTCCAGCTTATATTCAATGGCATAACGGTTTTGTCCGTAATTACTAATGCCGAAGCAGATTTCATACCCGCTGTCGGTATCATGGATGCCGCATTTTCTCGCCTTTTCTTCAAAGCTCCAATCAATATTCCACTCCGGCACGGTTTCATAAGCACCGTTTTGGTCGGAGACTATAAGCTGGCTGATGGTCAGATAATCGGGTGCGTTCATGGGAATGTAGCTTTCCGTTCCCTCGTCAAAACTTCCATTCCATACTTGGGTCACGTACATGGAGCCGTCCTCGTAAATGACAGCCTGAATATCCATGGTATTGACCTGATTTGCCGCAAAAGCCGGTAGAGGAAGGAAAAATAACAAGGCAAAGCATAGAATTAATCCGCTTACTTTTTTGCGCATGGGGCACCTCATTTCATGCTGGGCATATCCGCCTTGTCAGCCTGCTCCACAAGATATTCTCTTTGCCCAAAACCCAGCATCCCGGCAATGGCAGAGACCGGGAACATACGGATTTCACGGTTTAATTTGGTCACGCTGTCGTTGTAAATCAGGCGGCTGGTGCGTACCATGTTTTCAAAGGTCTGTACCGCGTCCATGGTTTTGATATAGTTTTGATTGGCTTTCAGGTCGGGATACTGCTCCGTTACCATGGCAATCCTGCCCAGGGCTTCGGAAATAACCCCTTCCTGACGCATCACATCATCCGGCGTGGATTTTGCCGTGATGACGCTTCTTCTTGATTTGATGGTTTCAATCAGCGTTTCGCTTTCGTGCCTGGCATAGCCCTTTGTCAAATCCAAAAGGGCCGTCAGCGCATCAAAGCGGCTGGAAAGCTGCACCCCGATCTGGCTCATGGCATTGCTGATATTCTCATCCAGCACCACCAGTCTGCGCTGGGTGGAGATGATCCATAGAACAACGGCCGCAATCATTACGGCGATTGTGATGAAAGTTGGCAGCATAATAAAGTCTCCTTTTTTATTTTTTAATGGGCAGACAGACTACGATTTTGTCCGTCTGCCCAGTTTGTTGCCGGTATGTGTGATTACTCCAATGTGATACTCGGAAGTATATCGGCCAAATTTGCCTCAAGGGAGGAATTTGCCCCTGTGGTGTAAGTAAAAACAATGTGCTGCTCGCAATTCTGACCATCAATTGCGAAGTATAAAATAATTTGACAAGTGGTTACGTTTTTGCCGCTGTTATTGCTGTCTCCTGTGCAGAGGAAGGATAAGGAATCCACTCCCGCAATGTTAGCAGGATTATCAAAGGCAAGCACCTTGATGTTGGAATAGGTATCCCCCAGTGATTCAAGCATATAGTCCTCGGCCACATCCTCAATCCATGTATCCGATGGGAATGTAGGTGTTACGACAATGCTGGCATCGGGACCTTCAGCCACAGCGTAGCCGTCTTTGTCGCTAAATTCGCCAAAATCGCTGGGAACAAGCAGCGCAGTGTAATTTGCTACCTTGTTAACAAGCGTGATGTCCGACGCAGCAGACTCCGATGTGTCAGGCGTGGAGGTTGGTGCGGAATCGCTTCCTCCGCAGGCTGCAAGACTCAGTGTCATGGCAAGTGCCACCATAAGTATCAATAATTTTTTCATCATAAATTCCTCCATTTTTTTTTGCTTTTGCGGTGTTCAGGGACTATCACTGGCTGACTTCGTCTAAAGCGGCACCGGCTTCAGCAATGAAGGAACGGCCTACCTCAATGGCTACCGTCAGGGCACCCATCACTTCCGGTGTGAGTGTTTCAGGGCTGGCAAAGTATTCGTCCGCCTTGATAATTTCACTGGAAAGGTCATTCATAGCAGTGACAAGCTCTTCATTTTCCAAAAGCTCAGGGCTTGCATTTACCTTGTCAGCAATTGCATCAAATTCCTCTGCCATGCTCATAAAATCTTGCGCAAGGGCTTGCTGCTCTGCTGTAAATTCCGTATTCTCGACTTGTGCGGATGTGGAAGGAGACGTTGCGGGAGCAGAATCGCTTCCTCCGCAGGCTGCAAGGCTCAGCGTCATGGTAAGTGCCATGATAAGTACCAGTAACTTTTTCATTTCTAAATCCTCCGTTTTCTGTTGGGTTGTATAGGGCAAAGTCCCATGCGTTCACTCTATCAAACCCTGCCACAGAAAACCGTCCGCTGCATGAAACATGTTTTTTTCGACATGAAACATAATTTTAGGGGTTAGTTTGTACCGTGGGGCGGCGCGGTCAGTCTTCCGTGTACGGCGACACATCAGGCTCAATCCACGCCTTACCGTCACGCCAGTCCACATCGAAGTCAAACAGCTTTGCGATGTCCCGCAGCTTAATATAGTTGTTGCCGCCGATGGTATAGGCGGTCAGTCCCGTCACCGTCGCACTGGTGTCACCCCACACGAAATCTGTGGTGCTAAGTGTCGCACTTTTACTTTCTTTGCCGATTGCGGCAAGCTCGCCGCTCGTCTTGGTGTACGTCGCATGGTTATACAGCTTCGCCTTACCGTCCTCCCAGCGCACATCAAATCGTGTTTTCAGCAGCGCGCCCACATCCCGCAGCTTGACGTAGTTGTTGCCGCCGATGCTGTAGGCGGGCAGCGCAACCTCCGCGCTGTTTAACATAAACTTAGTATTGGTAGGCGTTGCCGTAACGGTGTTGGTGGGTGTCGGTGTGGGTGTCTGCCCGGATGCTCTCACAGAGGACGTTAGGTTCTTCGGCACGGCCGAAATGAGCGATTCCACCCTATCTAAAAGTCCACTCCATTCACCTAACCTCAAATGTTCTGCTGCCGCCCAATGAATGGTTTTGTATTGGAGAGCCGCTGCCTGCTCCCATGTTATTTTGGCGTTTGCGCTTGTGTCGCCGCTGATGGCAAAGCTCTTGATGGTGTCCTCGGTGAAAGCGGAAAATTTGGTACTGCTCCTGCTTTTGTTGTAGTCCATGAGCTTAATTAAGTAAGAGGTAAACTCCCCGTAGGTAGGATTCGCACTCCAATTCATATTTTTATCAGTAAAGACACCCCAAGCGTAACAAATCACAATACTGCCCCTGAATTCCTCAGCTTGCCCTCCTTCTTTGCGCAAACTCTCATGCAAATCCTTCGGGCCTTCTGCGGGGTAATGGTATCCTAAAATACTGAACGCATCATAGAAGAACCCCGCCATTTCAGCATTGCTAATGGGTCTGCTCCAGTCCTCAAAGGTTATATCGGTATAGTTGGGTATGTATTCGGACAGGACAACCCCCGTTCCGTCCGGGTATTCTTTTTCCGCAGGACGGACCATCATTTTAGGATTCTCGGAGGGGCGCATAGCAACATTGTTGCCGAAAGATATCTGCCATAGATAAGGGTTATCTACAGCCGCTACCCGCGTGCCACCCGCATTCACTTTTGTCAGTCTGGCAGCCCACATATAATATGTCTTACCTTCATACTTTACCTTTGCCCAGTCGCCCTTGATCTCGGTCACTTCCAGAATAGTGTCTGACGGAAGTGTCCCGACAATGTCGCCATCCGGCTTTGTACGGTAGACCGGGTTCGTCCCGACCTTATACATCGCTCTGTCATCGATTTCGCCCGCAACGCCCAGATAGCGCCCATCCGCCATTTTTATGGTTATCTCAGTCCAGTCACGGTCTACAACGCGTTTTTTCTCAACATAAAATTTTGTGGCCCTTCCTCCTGTGCGTAAGAATGCCTTGCCCTCGGAGTCGATATTGATAAAAGTGTCGTTCCCACCGGCGTACATCAGACCGCCTCCGCCACCGCCAATGGGGCCCAGACGGATGCTGTACCAGCCGTTGTCTATCGCATCATACAGTTTATAAGTAGTCTCAGTTGGTGCAGGCGCGGTCTTCTCAGGGGCAACATATTCGCCGGTGACGGTAACTGTATATTTTCCCACAATTTTGCTTGTTTGTTCGCCCGGAGCCGTCCACCGCAGGGTAATCTCCTGCTTTCCCGCAGTGTACGCGAATACCGTACCTTGATTGAGCGTCACATTGCCGGAGTTTCTGAAACTGATTTCGTCAGAGATGTCCTTTTTTTCGCCTCCTACAATAGCCGTCGCTTTAATCCCGGTTCGGTCAAATCCCTCGCCAACCGTATATTCGGTCTTTGTGGGGTATGACAGTATGGTCACAGCTTCCGCCGCCAGCACAGTTGTCGGCAGTAGGGTAAGCACCATGCACAGGGTGAGCAGAATGCCCATAAATCGCTTTTTCATAATCGTGTTCCTCCTTTTTGATTGAACGAAATATCGTTTATTGTTCCACGTTCAATTTATCAGGAATCTCTCTGCAAAACCGTCCGCTGCATGAAACATGTTTTTTTCGACATGAAACATAATTTTGAAAAAAATCTCTCTCCTGTCTTTTTTCTTTTAGATTTAGAAAAACACAATATTACGCTAAAATCGACGAGTTCGCATGAATATTATCTTGAATTTGCGATAATTTGATGGTATACTGTGTGCTGTTAGTATAAATGATTAACGAATGATTTCCGTTTTTCAGAAAGAAGTGAGACGTGTTATGGGTGTCAGTTATAGCAAATTATTTAAACTGATGATCGACAGAAAAATAAGAAAAGGCGAGCTATGCAAGGCGGCGGGTATCAGTAGCGGTTCGCTTCTGAAAATATCAAAAGATGAAAACATATACGTCGATATTTTGGCGCGGATTTGCGGCGCTTTGGACTGTGACTTTTCTGATATCATGGAATATGTTCCTGATAAAAATGCCGTTATAAAATCCGAACCCAGTAATAGGCAACTACCCGATTTACAGGTGGGAGAGCCTGCGAGAGTTTCCGAAGAAGTCTAATAGAACAGGAGGTGTGCTTATGCTGCAAATTGCGGTCTGTGACGACAATATTGACGAGCTGTCCAATATGGTACAGCTTATAGACCTGTACCGAACATCAAGAAATCTAAACTGTGACCACGCTGTCTTTCCAAACGGATTTGAGCTGGTTTCAGCCTTGGAAAAAGGAAAGCGGTTTGATATATACTGCCTGGATATTATGATGCCGGGCTTTACCGGCATTGATGCGGCAAAGGAAATTCGCACCTTTGATAAAACCGCACCGATTTTATTCTTCACCTCATCGCCTGAATTTGCTTTGGAAAGCTATTCGGTAAAGGCCATCAACTATGTACTCAAGCCAGTCTCAAAGGAGAAGCTGTTCTTCACCTTTGATGAGCTGCTGGAGCAAATCAAAACGAAAGACGAAGAGGATGCCGTCATCGTAAAGAGCAACGAGGGGATTCAAAAAATACTGATCTCCAATTTGGTCTTTGTCGAGGTCATCGGCAGAAACGTACTCTATCATCTGCGCTCCGGCAAGGTGGCCGAATGTACGGAATCTTTTTCCTCTGCCTGCGATAGCCTGCTGAAATACGGGTGTTTTATCAAACCTCACCGCTCCTATCTTGTGAATATGCAGTATGTGGATACCATCGAAAACCATCAGATCACCTTGCAGACTCTTTCCGCTGTTCCTGTCGCACAGGGCAAGGCCAAGGAGATGAAACAGCAATATCTGAATTATCAAATGGAAGGGGAATAAAAAGATGGGGGGAGGTGCTTTAAAGTGGCAGTAACAGTGATAGGACTCTTGCGATTTGGGGTTTCTCTGGTCTTTGGCATTACGGTGTCCGTTCTCTTTGCAGGAATAGTATCCACCAAGAAAAACAGGCTCTCCGTCGGTTTGCTCTGTGTCATTTTCCTTTTCGTTCAAACTGCCAGTTGGTGGATTTTGGGATTGGATTTGACATCAAAGCTGTATCCGCTGATTATCCATCTGCCGCTGATCGCAATATTCTCTTTATACTATAAGCGTCCGTGGCTCATATCCGCTGTCAGTGTGCTTTCCGGTTATCTCTGCTGTCAAGCTCCGCGCTGGTTTGGTTTTCTTGCGGGTGCCGCTTTGGGCAGCAGACTTGCAGACCACATTTTTTACATAGCATTCGTGTTTCTGGCCTATTGTTTCTTGAAAAGATATGTGGCCGGATCTGTCCGGCAGTTGATGGAAAAGTCCACGAAATCTTGTTTGTTTTTAGGCGGGGTTCCGCTTTTTTATTATTTGTTCGACTACACAACCGCCATCTACACCGATGTGCTTTACAGCGGTGCCGAATGGGCGGTACAGTTCATGCCCTCAACAATATCCGTTTTCTATTTTGTGTTTGTTATCCTTTACTACGCTGAGACACAAAAGCAAGCAAGCCTCCAAAGAGAAAAGGATATGTTGGATGCACAGTTTCGGTTGGCGCAGACAGAGTTTGCTTCTCTGCGGCAGTTACAGCAGAACGCCGCATCCTATCGGCATGATATGCGCCACCATTTTGCGCTTTTACAGGGGCTGGCCTCCAAGGAACACATAGAGGGGATTAAAGATTACCTACGAACTGCCCAGTCCGACATGGATGCCATCACACCCACACGCTTTTGCGAAAACGAAACCGTCAATCTGATTTTGTCCGCTTTGGCTGCTAAAGCGAAACAAGCGGAAATCATGCTGTCAGTGGATGCAAAACTGCCTGATTTGCTTCCCTTTAGCGATACTGAACTTTGCTCGCTCTTGTCAAACGCTTTAGAAAATGCTATTCATGCCTGTGAACAGATACCTGACCGCAACAAACGCATCATCCGGTTGCGTATGTATTCCAAAAATAATAAGTTGTGCATTGATCTACACAATAGCTATCAGGTAGAGCCAGTATTCCAGCAGGGGCTTCCAGTATCACAAGAACGGGGGCATGGCTTTGGCACAAAAAGTATAGCTCATATTGTGGAAAAGTATGGCGGTGTATTTCAGTTTTCGGTTAAGGATGGCTGGTTTATATTTCAGGCCACTGCATAAAAAGTTGTTGTTCTCTCTATGGAAGCTACCAATGAAGGATGTTCAGGGAGAACCCTATTCCCAACTTGGGAATATTAAACTGTTCCAATTATATTTCTGCATAGGAGCGGTTGTTATAGCACGAAAGCGGAATGTTCCGTTTAGATTAGTTATCTTCAAAAACTTTTAATCAGCACGTAATGATTAGACCCGCGAGCAATGCAAATGGCGTGCCATTTACGTTTTTTCAAAAGTGGCCTTTTGAAAAAACTGCTCGTTGGTGCCCTGCCCCAAGCCCCGTCAGCCCTCCGCTTTCGCTCCCGGCTGTTAAGCGGCTTTGCCGCTGCTACGCGCCCCTTCGGGGGCGCTTTTTACTTGCACAAAAAGGGATGAAAACAGAGGCGGTCAGCGCTGGGGTTCGGCTCGTCCGGGGGCAGGCGGCGTGATGCGGAGAATGCGATCCACATTGGCCTTCATGATCTGGAGCTGGCGCATGGTTTCCTTGTCCTGTCGGTAGTTCTGGTACAGAGATTTTTTCTCGGAAAGCAACGCGGCATACTCCTGTTTCAGTGCGTTGATAGAGGGCAGTTTTTGAAGTCCTAAAACATCAAAAGCTTTCTTGGACGCCTGGTGCAGCAGGATAGCCGCCTCATGCTCGGCACGGAATTTTTTACTGTAGCCGGATGCCTTGTACTGACGATAAACCTCCCGTGTCCGGCTGTAGTTTCCGATGTGTTTTTGCAGCTCGGAAATCTCCGCCATGCGGCTTTCCGCCGCCTTTATTTTTGCCGTCCGCTCATGAAATATGGCGGACGCAGCATTGGTTTTCTGCGCTAATACCGCATAATCGTCCAGCCCATTTTCCTGCAAAAAAATCAGTGTTTTTGCCATTTCCTTGAGGTTGTGCAGCTTGGCCCAGCGCTCAAAACCGGGGCCTTTTCCTGCCTGCATCCGGTCCTGTATATCAATCAGCAGGCTGACCCGTTTTAGCGGCTTTTCTATCGTGGTATTTCCCCCGCCGGAGGAGACAACGCGGACGCCCGCGATGCGTTCCCGAATGGCCTGTTCCGTGTAATTCCCCTTGAGGGTATCGCAGCGGGTGAACCGTTCCTGACCGGGCCGGTTGCCGTCCGAAAGCACACGGAAGCGAAGGGATTTTCCCCTGCGGACAGCTTCAATTCCCGATGATGCCAGGAGTTTCAAAAATGCGTCGAAGTCAGCGGGATTCTGCTCCAGTGCGGCGTCAATGGCCTGCTTCATAAGCTGCTGAAAGGACGGCTGTTTATCCTTGCCTAACCAATCGCCGTAATGCTCACGGGATGGTTTCGGATTCTGGATTACTGACAGACCATGCTCTGCGCAGATCAGATCATTGAGCCGCCGAAGGGCACGGCTGGAACCCCAAAAGTTTCGGAACTTCCGCTCACAGTCCAGCGCGGTGGAATTGAAAATAATATGGTTGTGAATATGAGCCTTGTCGATGTGGGTGCAGACCACAAAGGCGTGTTTCCCTTTGGTAAAGCGCATTGCCAATTCGTACCCCAGCTCATTCGCCTGTTCGGCGGTAATTTCTCCGGGCTTGAATGACTGGCGGGTATGATAAGCGATCACATCGTGGCGGCCCTGCTCGCGCCCGGTAATGTAATCATACTGCCGCTTGGAAAGCACAAACTGTTCGTCCGCAACCCGCGTGTCGCAGGCATAGCCGGTGATGAGCCTGCCGTTATCCGTCTTGTCGGGATTTTCCGCATAATCAATGATGTCCCGGATGGCGGTGGATACCGTTCGCCCCTTTCCGATATGCAGCGGCTTGAGCCAAGAGGTCGCCATTTTTTACCTCCCTTCCATAAGAAAACGGGCGCTCATCCTGTTGTGGAGAACGCTCGTTTTCAACATAGTTTCAAGTTGGAAATACCTCTTTATAAATTCCGGATTCGCCCTTGAGCGCAGTTGCCGAAAGATCATAAAAGTTGTTTCTGTAATCCATACGCCGATGGTTGCGACCATATTTTTTCCTGCTGAATCCGGAAGGATTATCCGTACAGAATTTATGTAATTCCATATAGGGCAGAGGCAAAAAGCGAAGCCGATACAAGCTGATGCTCCCGTTTTCTATAACACCGCGATGCGATGTCAGTGATCCCTGCCGGGCAGGATGCGGAGCTGCCGCCTGAGTTCCAGAGCCGTAAGCTCCGCATTGTCCATCACCGCCAGCGTGTCCGGGTGAATTGCGATAATATCCCGTCTCTTTTGCCGGGCATAGCCAACGGTATAGGCAGTGCCGCCCTTTGTGCCGCCGTCATAAACGGCCAGCAGAAATCCGGCGTGATCCACCAGCCAGCGGTTGCGTTCAAACATACAGGAGGGCGTGTAGTGGGTATTCAAGGTAATTACATCATCGCACTTGGCGAGGGTATTAAAATACTGTTCCCGCTGCTCCGGCGACCATTTATTAGCCTGGGTTTCACAGGGCAGCACGGCGATCAGCTGGATAGACGGAAAATCCAGTTTTATGCGTAATACAATCTGCGCGGCCCATTGATCTGTCCCAAGTGCCATACCCGTATAAAATGTGGTGATGCCCGCATCTGCCATGCGGACGATCTGTGCCTCCATCGCCAGCTTGAGCCGCAGGCATTTTTCATCTTCTTCATCAAATCCAAAGGCAAACCGGGAGGGTCGGTGCCCGGTAAATGCACAGCTTTTTTCCAACATCACTTGATAGCCTCCACCTTTTGTATTCGACACTAGCTTATAATTCGTGTCAAAAGCTATAATAATAGTTAATAACTAATATGTCAACAACAATACCCTCCTACAATTCGTATAACAGCTATACGTATACTGTAAAATCTAGTATAGGAGGATGATAGACATGAATGAGGAATTTATAGCAGAGCGAATTGCAAATCTACGCACACAAAAAGGTGTTTCTGCGCGCGATATGAGCCTGTCAATGGGACAAGCGGATAATTATATTAACAACATTGAAAACCGAAAGTCACTTCCGTCTTTTCCAGCGTTCTTTTACATTTGTGAATACTTGGGTGTTACACCGAAAGATTTTTTTGATGTGGATGCTAAAAACCCCGGACTACTAAGTGAATTGACGGACGAAGCAAAGCATTTGGATAATAATGCACTTACACATCTTTTGGGTGTTGTTCGAGAGATGCGCGGATGACCGACATATTTGAAGTGTAATTAACGAGCAAGCGGCCGAAATGAAAGTGAAATACCGTTCCTATTACGGCGAATAATAACTTGCTTACAACGCGGACAGCCTTTTCAGAATATTCCCCGCCTGTTCCCACAGGCAGTCGTAATGCGCTTTCAAATCCTGAATATCGGCCTCATAGACGCTGCGGGTTTCGTTGACGCGTCGGGCAATCTGATTGAGGTTGTTCGTCGCGGTGCGAAGCAGGGAAACCATTTCCTGCACCTGAGATAAATCAAGCTGCACCACATAGCCGTCCACAGCCATTTTCAAAAGATAAGCCCGCAGGCTTCGGATGCCCGCGAGCTTCATTTTTTCGGCAATCAGCTCCTTTTCGTGCTCAGTGGCACGAAAGGAAATGTTGATGTGCCTGTTTCGATTCACCATAAAAAATCACCGCCTTTTCGGTTTAAAATAAAAGAAGGGGGCGGCGGCAGGATATTTTCTTCCTGACGCTGCCCCTTTTTTCAAAGAAGGAGTTCTTCCAATCAGGTTTTCTTTCCCAATCGTGGCATACGCCGCTTCTTTCTGACAGCAACGGAGCGTCCCCACTTCCGGGAGCGCTCCGTCTGTTCATACAATCATGGCGCATTCCGGCTACAGACTGTTTTCCGCAGTCCTGTCCGGCCGGGACGCCGGTTTACTTGTGTGAGAGGAAACCCGCAGGCTCTCCAGAATGGACGGCTTGCTCTTGGCGCTTTGGGCACTGCCCAGAGAGGCAGCCTCCAGCGGCGCACGGCCGTCATCAATGTTCAGCTCCGCGTTGATAAGAGCCAGCCGCGTTTCCTTTTCAGACAGCTCACGCTCCATGGCAAACGGCTTATCCAG
The DNA here is from genome assembly GCF_041020825.1 of Oscillibacter sp. GMB15532. NCBI lineage: Bacteria > Bacillati > Bacillota > Clostridia > Eubacteriales > Oscillospiraceae > Oscillibacter > Oscillibacter sp. GMB15532. The sequence goes on along the minus strand of NZ_JBEVTO010000004.1, from coordinate 259,400 downwards.
CTCTTTTCTGGCGTTTTCCACCTGCTGATTCAGGTTCTCAAGATAGACACGGTTGGATTCCAGATGTTGTGGGATATCTACCTTTAATGCATTGTTCATACGGGTAATGTTGCCGAAGGTATCCACGCCCATATCAATACTGTGGCTCAGCGCGCCCTTCATGGAAAGCCGGAACTTCTTGTATACGGTATCAAAGGACAGGTGCAGGTCAAAGCCCAAATATGCGCCGATGTTGACGGCTTCGCTCCCCTTAACACTTTTGCAGGCTTCCAGAAGAGCCTTGCCCGCCGCCTCTTTTTCCGCGTAGGTAATGCCCAGCACCGTCATGGGCGCAAAGGGCGTTTTGCCCGCCGTCTCGGGTTTTGCCTCACCGCCCTCTACAGGAATAGCCGGTGCGGGCAGCTCTTTGGGAAGATGGGCATTGAGACGCTGTAAGTCCTGTTCCAGCCCGGCTATTTTCTCACGGGCGGACTGAATGCTTTTTGGAAAGTTTTCCAGCAGATCATCCTCCAGACGGTGGCGCTGATTCTGATGCTCGGATTTCAGCAGCCGCAGCCGGGCGACCTCAATATCCAGGTCGATTTTCTCCTTTATCAGGGGATTGCCGGAACACAGTGCCTTAATCTCTGCATAGGACAGGGCGGTTTCGTCCACATCCTCACAGGAACGGACGGGGGATTTTGAGGTCATGATCTGGCTGATGAATTTCTGCTTGTTCTCCACCGTCTGCCAGAGGTAAGCATCAAAGGTGCCTTCCGTAGCATAACGGTAGATGAACACTTCGGGGTTTTGATTGCCGAAACGCACGATGCGCCCGGCGCGCTGCTCCAGATCGGCGGGACGCCACGGGCAGTCGAGATCGTGCATGGTGATGAGCCGGTCCTGCACATTTGTCCCCGCACCCATTTTGAAGGTAGAGCCGAACAGAATGCGCACCTGCCCCTTACGAACCTTGGCGAACAGCTCTCTTTTCCTGACATCGGTGTTGGCATCATGGATAAAGGCCATTTCCTGCTCCGGGATGCCTTTTTCCAGCAGCTTATCCCGGATATCGTCGTAGACGTTGAAGCGTCCGTCCTTATTCGGGGTAGAGAAGTCACAGAACACAAGCTGGGTCAGGCGGTCGCTCTGGGTACGTTCCCATACCCGGTGAATGTTTTCCATGCAGGCGTTGACCTTGCTGTCAGCATCGTCGGGCAGCAGCGGGTCGATCAGGCGCTGGTCCAGTCCGATTTTTCGCCCGTCCGACGTGATTTTGAGCATGTTGTCCTCCTTGGGATCAACGATGCCGCGATGCACATCGGCCGCGCGCTCGGACAGCGCCTCCACCATTTCCTGCTGAAGCGCGGAGGGCTTTACCACAATCGTTTCAAAATGAGCGTCCGGGCGTTGCAAATCCAGCATATCAGCGGTCTTAATGTCGGCGACCTCAGAGAACATGCCCATAAGCTCGGGGAGATTGTGGAACCGGGAGAAGCGCGTGCGCGCCCGGTAGCCGGTACCCTCCGGAGCCAGCTCCATCGCGGTCACGGTTTCCCCGAAAATGGAGGCCCAGCAGTCGAAGTGCATCAGGTTATTGCGCTCCAGCGTGGCATATTGCAGATACCGCTGCATGGTGTAAATCTCCGTCATGGAGTTGGATACCGGGGTGCCGGTGGCAAAGATAATGCCCTTGCCGCCCGTCAGCTCATCCATGTAGCGGCACTTGAGAAACAGGTCGTTGGATTTCTGCGCTTCGGTGGTGGAAAGCCCTGCCACATTGCGCATTTTGGTGTAAATGAACAGGTTCTTGAAATTGTGTGCCTCGTCGATAAACAGTCGGTCAACGCCAAGCTGCTCAAAGGTTACCACATCGTCGCGGTGCTTGCCTTCCCGGATTTTTTCGAGCCGGATTTCCAGCCGCTTTTTGGTCCGTTGGAGCTGCTTGACGGTGAAATTCTCACCCTTGGCGCGCTGCGCCTCCTCAATGCCCTCCAGCACCTCCCAAAGCTGCTCCTGCAAAAGGCGCTCCTGCCTTTCATTGGAGATGGGGATTTTCTCAAGCTGGGAATGGCCGAGGATCACTGCGTCGTAGTCGCCGGTGGCAATCTTGGCGCAGAACTTCTTGCGGTTACGCATTTCAAAGTCCCGCTTGGTCGCTACAAGGATATTTGCGGAGGGGTACAGACGCAGGAAGTCCGCCGCGATCTGGTCGATGATGTGATTGGGCACGGCGAACAGGCTTTTGCTGCACAGCCCCAGGCGCTTGCCCTCCATGGCGGCGGCTACCATTTCAAAGGTTTTGCCCGCGCCCACCTCATGAGCCAGCAGGGTGTTCCCGCCGTAAAGAATGCGGGCGATGGCATTTGCCTGATAGGAGCGTATGGTAAACTCCGGATTCATGCCGGTAAAAACAATGTGGCTGCCGTCGTATTCGCGGGAGCGGCAGGAATTGAACAGCTCGTTGTATTTGCGCACCAGGCGCTGGCGGCGCTGAGGGTCCTGCCATATCCAGTCCTTGAACGCCTGTTTAATCAGCTCCTGCCGCTGCTGCGCCAGGGTGGTTTCCTTTTTGTTGAGGACGCGCTTTTCCTGGCCGTTTTCGATGATGGTGTCATAGACCCTCGCATCCCGCAGGTTTAGTGTATCCTCAATGATTTCATAGGCATTTCTCCGCTCGGTGCCGTAGGTCACATGGGCGGCAATGTTGTTATAGGGAATGCGGCCCTTGCCCGTGACCTGCCATTCGCCGGTGTAGGCAGAGTAGTTGACCTTGGAGATATTCTGGATATTCCGGGGTGACTGGAGCAACTCATACATAAACTGCTGAAAATACATGGGGTCAATCCAGGTGGAGCCGAGACGGACGCCGATTTCACCGGCCTCCAGCTCCTTGGGCTGCGCCTTTTCCAGCGCCTCCACGTTGATGGAGATATCCGGGTTGACGGCTGCCGCCGCCCGCGCAAGACGCAGCTTTTCGCGCACATTGCCGGAAAGGTACTCGTCGGCGGTTACATATGCCTGTTCGGGGGAATCGGCGTAACCGGCGTTGAGAAAGATCACGCCGCGCAAATCCTCAATCAGCTTGTCGTGGGACAGACCGGACAGCTCCTCCATATAGTCCAAATCCACCCGTGCCCGTTCCCCGATGGAAACCGCCAGTGCTTCGCTTGCCGTGTCTACGGAGGTCACAACAGATTTTTGCTTGATGGTGCGCTTGGTGAACATATCGGCCTTGCGCTCCAGCTTGCCGTCCTCATCCAGAAGCTCCAGCGAGGACAGGAGAAAATACGAGGAATCGGCGGTGAAGGCCCTGTTGTTGGCGACGGAGTTGATCAGGCCGTATTCGGCGGTGAAAGCATCGTACAGAGTATTCAGCTTCTGCTGCTGTGACCGGATTGCCGCATCGTCGTAGTCGTTGAGCTGGCAGTCGATAAGTGCGTGTACACAGTCCCGCAGCTCTACCATGCCCTGAATGCGGTCTAAGGTAGCGGTGGGCAGCTCCACGCGGTACATGCGGGAGTTCTCCCGGTAATACACATCACCCTGTCCCAGCTTGGCGGCATACCAATCATCGCCGGATTTTACTGCGGTGGCCAGGACGTAGCTGAAATTTTTGACATGGGTGTCGGCGGCAATAGAAAATCCGCTGCCGCTGTCGGAAAGCTCATCCAGCTCCGTCACCGCCTCCGGGATACTGGCTTGCAGATGGGAAACGGCCTCCCGGAGCCGGTCGCTCAATGCGGCCTCTTCCGGCTTGCAGGAAAGCTGGGGACCGAACGGCCCGGATTCCACAGTCAGCTTGCCCAGCACCATTTCAGGGTGTTCCCGGTAGTAGTTGTTCAGGGTCAGGACAGTGCGGCGGATTTCTCCGGATTCCAGTTCATGTTCATGCTCGTGGAAAATATCCACGCTGACCCAATCAGGCATATCCGTCGCAAGGCTCCGGGGCACTTCGCGCTTTTGCAGAAATAGAATGTCGGTGGTCATATCGGTGCCGGCCGCCGCCTTAAACGCGTTGTCCGGCAGACGGATCGCGCCGATCAGGTCGCAGCGCTCGGCCATATAGCGCCGGGCCTTGCTGTCCCGCTTGTCAAAGGTGCCGCCGCTGACGCCGTTGGAGGTAATCAGGGCGACGACACCGCCCGCGCGTACCTTGTCGATGGTTTTGGCGATAAAGTAGTCGTGTATAAATAAATTGTGCCGGTTGTAGGCGGGGTCGAAAATCTTGTAATCCCCAAAGGGCACGTTGCCGACAGCAAGGTCAAAAAAGCTGTCGGGGAAGCTGGTCTTTTCAAAGCCCTTCGCCATAATGGTTGCACCTGGGTAGAGCGTTGCGGAGATCCGGGCGGAGAGGTCGTCCAGCTCCACGCCGTACAGTCTGCTCCCGCGCATCCCCTCCGGCAGCAGACCGAAGAAATGACCTACCCCGCAGGACGGCTCCAGTACGTTGCCGGTTTTGAAGCCCATCCGGGCTACGGCGTCATAGATGGCCCGGATTACTATGGGCGGCGTATAGTGGGCGTTCAGAACGCTTTCCCGCGCCTTTTCATATTCGTCGGGGGTCAGAAGTGTTTTCAGCTCCGTGTATTCTTTCTGCCAGCCCTCATTCCCGGCGTCGAATGCCTGAGACAGACCGCCCCAGCCCACATACCGCGAGAGGATTTCGTGTTCTGCCTGCACAGCGGGCCGTGCTTCGGCTTCCAGCTGCTTGAGCAGACGGATGGCGGCAATATTGGCGGCAAACCGTGCTTTGGGGCCGCCCTCGCCAAGGTGATCGTCAGTAATCCGGTAATTGGACGCAGGGGGCAGATCGGGCAGTTGTTCCGTTTCCGCTTGGGGTTCAAACAGCCCCGCATTGCGTGGATTATTCTGTAACAGCTGATCAAACTCGGTGATACCGACAGCGCGGAAGATGGGAAAGCCCACGCCCTGGGCAAAGGTCATATCCTGCAACGAAATCTCTCGGTCGCCGATGCGGTCGATGCGAAATTCCCGGTCATCCTCCAGAAAAACGGTGTCGCCCTCCTGATACCTGGGCAAATCCTGCTGAGGCCCGGCCACCGTTTCAAGTTCTGCCGGTTCCTCACTGTCAAAATCGTACTCGCGTTCTACAAGCGTCATTTCATCTGGATTTAAAAATGCCCCGGCTTCAATCAGCTGGGCAATCCGCCGCTGTACCTTCGGCCACGGCAGATGTTCCTCCGTGCCGTCCGGCAGAGCCACCGGGAAAGCAGAAAAGTCCTCGATATCCTCCGCATAGTCGGCAAACTCCGTTTTGAGAAAATCGGCGGTGTCCCGCGCACGGGGAAAATCCCGCACATATTGATACACCATGACCTTACTTTCCACATGGCCGTTCCATACCCGCAGGGCGTCGTCAAGTATTTCCTGTTCGGTACGCTGCGCCGGTTCCTCCGGCAGCGCACGGTTTAGCGCGTGAAGCCGCTCCAGCAGCTGGTCGGCCTGAGCTTCCAGCTCCGCGTCGTGGGTGCGAAAGCTGCTAAGGCTCCGCAAAAGCTCCTCCGCCTGCCCGATTTCTCCGGCGCGCAGTTGATTTTCCAATTCGGCGGCAAGGTCAAAGTCCTCGGTTTCGTCAAAAGGGGGCGCTCCCGCGGTGTCCTCAAACAGCAGCGAAATGTCCTCTGCCAGTGTGTGAATGGCGTCAGCCGAAGCGGCCGGTTCCGGTGTAAGGCCAAGCTCCGCTTCGTATTCCGACGCGGCCCGCTCGGCAAAGGCCAGCATTCCGTCAATCCGTGCTTCATCCTCCGGGGTGGGGTTTTGCAGGCGCTCCCGCAGCTGCGCGACTTCCTCCGGGGTGAGGATATCGTCCTCCGGTTCCTGTACGGCTTTGCGCTCCGCCGTCTTTTCTGCTTCCTGCTCGGCGGAGTGAAAGCCCTCCAGTCCCTGATGGTACAGGCTCCGGCAGATGGCGGCGGTTTCCTCCCAGGTAACAAAGGTTTTCGTCAGCTGCCGGTCCTGGGCCTCGATCTGAATACCGCGCGGCTGGGTAAAGTAGTCCGTTTCATATCCGCCGGAGGATACAAAGGTTTCGGATACGTTGGGGAACGCTTCGGCAAGGTGTGCGGCAATGCCGGAATTGTCCGTGCCTGCGGAAAGCAGCTCTGCCACAGCACGTTTGGAATCCCGCGTCAGCAGGCTGTCGGCCAGAACATCATGCACGTCCGGGTGAATATCACTTAAATCGGCGGCCAGAAAGCCGGTGATAGCCGCATTTTTGGGATTGCGGCGCAGAAGGTGTTCAAAATAGCGGAAGCTTTCGGAGCGCAGGGGTGGAATATCTGCCGCCACATGAGCATGATAAAGGTGTACCTCACGGTCAATGGAATGAATGATATAGGGCGCGTCCTGTTCCAGAAAGACCATATCGCCTGCCGCGTAGGGGCGGCCGGTTGCGGCGGACAGCTCGGCAGGCGACGGCTTCGGCGGTGCTTCGGGGAGGACGGCTCCCGGCTCCATAATGGAGAACCGTCCATCATCTAAATAGTCCTCAAACCGGGAGCGGAACATCTCCACCGGCTCCTGATCGGGAACGGATGGCATGGTATAGTACACATATGCCTCGTCCACGCGGTCGATCACCAGCTGGACATGGGTGCCGTCTGCGGAAACAGCGTCTATGGAATCACCCTGCTGATAAGCGATGTGCTGGCGGGGGCTCTGGTACGCCTGCTCCGGGGTTTCCAGATAACAACCGGCCTGTGCCAGCTCGGCCACGCGCTTATGGAGCTGTCCCCACGGCAGAAACTGCGTGACGGCGGGCGGGCGCTCGGACAGGGGCGACGCGGCAGGTGCGCCCTTGGAAAGATGAACGCCGCCCTCCTCGCCCAGCAGTCCCATATAGCCCTCGGCTCCGTCTGTCCGGGGCATGGTGAAGGCAAGCGGAGCGTAAATTGCCCTGAGTACCTGCGCCGCTTCCCGTGAACGGGGATTTTCGGAGAATACCTGACCGATACGCACACGGCTTTCCGCATTTTCCACCGCCGCCCCAATCAGGGCGTCCGCTTCTTCCTGTGAGATGGTATCGGTAATGGCAGGCTGTTGTTTTTGTTCGTCCTGCTGGGTATTTGCCTGTATCATGGTCCGCTGCTGTTCTACGCCGGGCAGTACCGGCAGGGGTGCTGCGGACACCATCTCTGTCAGACCGAAATCAAACAAAGAAAGCTGTACCGGCGCGGGAGGCGCAGCCGGGAGGGGCTTTGCCGCCGCTTCGGGCATGGGCAGACTGTTCCGCCCCGGAAACAGGGTATAGCTGCCGTCCCGGAATGCGGTCAGACTGTCAAAAGCAGTGCGGCGGCTTTCATAATACCGGTCGTCGGGATGGGTTCCTTCCAAGATGGGGTTCATAGCCGCAAGAAGTTCCTCCACCTTTGCCGGATTGTCCAGCAGCTCCCGCACAGACTTCTGGCTGGCGCTGTCAAAGTACCCGGAATCGGCGTAGGGGCGCGGAATGTCGCCGGGCAGACCGTAATAAAAGGACGTTACCTCTCTGGCCAGTGTCTGCCGCTCATATTCCGGGATGCGGTCCAGATCGGCGCGGGTCATGTAGCGGCCCTCGGCTATCAGCTTGCCGACGCGCTTGGCGGCCGCATTCCAGTTCAGCTCCACTGTGTCGTATGGCTCGCTCAGGCCGCCCCGTGTCAGCTTGAGCTTTCCGTGCAGGCCGTCATACCAGCTGTCGTCCGCGCCGCCCAGCGCATGGCTGCCTCCGCCGTTCCCGTACTCGTTTTTTATAAAGTCGGCCTGCTCCTTGGGGGTGTGTCCTTGCAGGAAAAAGGAGAAAATACGGTATTTGCTGGCTTCAATATTGCTTCCTTTTGTGAGAAAAGCATCCACCTCATCCTGCGTGATGAAGCGCATGGCGGCAAGGCCCCGCACCTCCCGGACAGGAAAGGCATGTGGACGGATACCGGCATCCCGGACATCCTCTAACATCCGGTGCGGGTCATGCCAAAAGCGTTTGGGCGCGTCCGGTTCGGTGGAAAGCGCGGCGACATCCTCCGCCAGCCGCTCCAGAAGCAGGCTGTATTCGCCAAGCTCCCCCTGATCGCCTAAAAACTCCGCTACATGCCGGGCATCATCCGGAAAGCCGCCGCGTTCGCTTCGCCAGCCCTCCGGCATTTCCCGAAAATCCCGGAAGTCGTCGCGGTACAGAAACAGCAGCCGCTCGGCCAGCTCCCGATGCTCATTGGGAATGGCCTCGTCCAGCAGATCGCCGGAGATGTATTGCCCGGCCTCTAAAAGCTCCCGGATGCGCACGGCGGCCTGCTCCCAGCTTACTTCCACCCGGTCGGATGCGCGCAGGGCGCTGTCTCCCCGGCCAAGCGTAATACCGTTCGGCTTGAACCAGACCGCCAGGCTGTCGTTACCAAAGCGGAAGCCCTTGCCGCCCTCCGTGATATGCCGATACTTCGCCACATACTCCCGGCGCAAAAAATCGGCGTTATCGGCAGGACTCTTGTTTTTCATGAAATAGGCGGCAATACGCAGAACGCTTCGGCTTTCATTCCCGCCGTCGCGCAAAACAGCGTCCACCTCCTCGGCGGTGATGGAGGAGGCGCGCAGTGCTTCGACAATCGGTACAGCGGAAACAGCGGGCGGCTCCAAGGTATTTTCAACCTGGGAATACCCTTGCGGGTTTGTGCTTTCCGGCAAAGAAATACCGCCCGAAACAGGTTCTTCCTGTTCGGGCGGCGCTGCCGGTTCTTCGTTTAGATGTAGATCAGCTCGTGGAGTATCACTTCCTCCGCCTGCTGACGCAGGCTGTTCATATGGGCCGTCCAGGCCATCTGGTCGGCTTTCTTGTCCGGGGGCGGATTCTTCTGCGTCAGTCCGGCCATCAGCTGCTCCATACGCCGGTTGGCTGTTTCCTCCGTTTCCCACAGGTGGGGGTACAGCTTCTCGCTCAGAAGAAGGGAATTGTAGGATATGGCCCGGTGCTGCTTGAGAAAGCTCCGGCGCAGCCTGCCATACTTGCCCAGGGTCGCGTTCTCTGCTCCCGGCTGGGGTGTCAGGGCCAGATTGGGCAGCAGATAATCCCCGCTGCGGCTGTAAATGAGATCGTTCATGCTCGTCGCTCCTTTCGGCATCCAGCGCCTGATTCACCGCGCGCTGGCGCTCGTATTGTTTAATGACTGCTCCAATTTCCCGCAAAACCTGCTGCGACAGATCACTGACCGCCGTGCCCAGCGCAGAGACCGCCGAAACGGTATTAAAGTCGAAAATGGGCTGAAAGTCCTCGTCCTCAAAATAGGCGTCGGTATCCAGTCCGCAGCGGGACATCAGGCTGTAGGCTACGCTGACGGTGGCGGCTGCCCGGAACGATACGCCGAGATTATATTCGTCGAAGTCCTCCAGAAAGCTGCCCTCGGCGCTGTAGCCGATTTCGCGGTCGTTATCCTCATAATACTCCCGGACGAGCTGGGTGGCAATGTTGTAAAGGGCATCATTCAGATTGCCCTCCACGCCGTCGTAATTTTGGGAAAGCGCCGCCATGACCGGTGCTTCATGCTCCGGGCGCATTTCCCAAAGATAGGGTCTGCGGGCGTTTTCATGGGCCGGTTCGGTATCGGAAATGTCGAACACATATTTCAGGCGGGGGCGTTCACCGCTGTCGTCAATGAGGGCGATGCCTCTGGAGCCGCGCCGCACCCAGCGGTGCATAGGGTCATTCCAGAGCTCAATGGGCGCGCAGGCCGTGGCTTCCGGCCGCTGGGAATAAATCATGAGCTGTTCTGCAAAAGGATATTTGTACAGGCGGGCGGCGGTGTCCAGAAAGCGGGTCCATTCGGCGCGCTGCCGTGTAACCTGCTCGGCCTGCCGCTCCGCCATTTGTGCATAGAGTTGAAATTTGGTCGCCAAAATGAATCACACCTCCTCGTCAAAATCATCGGTTACTGTAAGGTCGAGAGCATCGAACGCTTCCTCGCTCATGCCCTCTAAGCGGGAAAGCACCTGGAGCGCCAGCTCCCGCAGCTCCGGCTCCTCCATATCGGGCAGGCTTTCATGGATAGCGCTCATCAGTCTGCCCCGGCCGGTAACATGATAAATACACATCAAATTTATTTCTTCTATGGTAAAATCCATCTTCATACCTCCCGTTCATTGTCGCGTTTGGGTGCTGTTTTAGGGGAATCCTGTCCCTGTGCCGCCACTTTTTTGCCCTCCTGTAGCCGGGCAAGGATGGAGGGCTTCTTGCTTGCACCCGGCTCATTTTTTTCAGGCAGCTTCCGCTGCTTTGCCAGATAGTCGGCCAAGCGCCGGTGCAGCCGGTCCGCTTGAAGCCCAAGCGCAGAGGGTTCCTGCGCGTCCGGGGACGACTGCACCAATTCCTGCAAATGCGCCAGAATATATCCGGCCTCCTTGCTCCCGGCACTTATATGGTGCGTGTCCTCGGCAATCGCCTGTTTGGCTGCCTTTGTGTCAAAAACCGGATTGGCGGTATCCTCAATTTCAAGCTCCGCCCGGTATTCCCACGGTGCAAACGCCTCTAAAATCACATGGTATTCTTTCGCCAGTGTTTCAGCCTCCCGCAACAGAAGCATTTCCCCACGGGGAACCTCTGCATGTAACTCCCGCTGTCCTTTTCGGATAGAAAATGCCGTGCTGTCAAAGGGCAGCGCATCCAGCAGACGGGTGAGCTGTTCGGCATGAAAGGTATTGGCGACAAAGGAAGGCAGTTCTACGGAGAAATGCTGCTGATCCGGGCTGTTTGCCTCAGAAAGTTTTCCGAAAGACTCCATGATTTTTTCGGAATAGTACGATAGGCGCTCATCATACAGATTGCTGGTATGAAGCCACAGGTCGCCGGGCTCGGCTTCCAGGGAGCGGACTACATACTGCCGGTTCAGCAGCTCCTCCAAAGCATGGGTGTCGGCTGGCTCATGACGCCAGTATTTCATTTCCGGAAGTTCCTGGGGATAGGCTCTGTCAAATTCCTGTTTTGACATAACGGTCTGTGCGCCGTGGTCATAGGCGTCTGTGAGAAACAGTCGCATAGTCTGGTAAGAGAGCGCGTTTTCCCGGACAAATGCCCCATATGCCTGTAAGTCAATTTCAAACAGGCTGCCCATCAGTTTTCCTTCCTGAACGCCCGTTACCTCAACGGCATAGGCCAGCTTGCGTTCATGGTTCGCTCCATTCGCGTGATACTGAACGCCGTTAAAGCCCCGTGTGTCCTTTAAGAACACATCGCGTTCGCTGTAGCAGTCGATTCCGGCAGGATAGGATATCCAGATCAGGGTTTTCTCGGTGGGATCGTCCATTTGGGCCGTCCGCTTCATCTGTCCGATACTGATGCCAAGATCATTCTCAAGATGCCAGGCCGTATTGTTTCGGGCTATGTCGTCCAGAGCTTTTTGCAGGTCAATATTCTCAATTTGAAGCACGATCACACCTCCCGTTCACTGTCGCGTTTTGGCGTTGTTTTAGGGGAATCCTGCCCCTGTGCCGCCGCTTTTTTGCCCTCCTGTAGCCGGGCAAGGATGGAGGGCTTATCTGCGCCCTCTCGGTTTGCCGGCAGAGCTTCCGGTTCCTCCGGCTCAGCGTTTTGACAGTAATCCAGATAATAGCACACATCAAAGCAGCCGTCCGAGAGTGTAGCGTCAGCCACCGCCTCCGTCTGCTCCAGCAGGTGCAGAATGCTCTTTTGATGGGCCGCAATGAAATCCGCGCCGCCCAATTCGGGAGGGAGATCATCAAAACCCATAATCCAGTTCCCCTGCGTGGTGTTCTGCGTTCCCTCCTGAACGATATGCTCCGCAATCCGCTGGAGGCTGCTTTCCAGCTCCAGCAATCGGGACAGGAAGCCGTCCAGAACAGTGGGGTGAGAATTCAGAATATAGAATTCCATGTCCTTATGAGGTAGGGAAAAACTCTTTGCCCATTGCTTATGCGCGTTGGAATAACGTCCATCATACTCATGCTGCTGAACAAGGTGCGCCAGCACCCAGGAAACACGGTGCAGACCGTATTCGGAAACCGCAGCCTGTGCGGCGGTTTTCAGGTCATAATGGTAAAGTTCGTAATTGTTGTCGGATATGGCCTGGTCAATAGCCCCGGCACAAGCGCAGTTACGCTTTTTACTCTCCCGGTATTGCGGCAATTCGCCATTCTGACGCGCGGTGTCCACCGACTGCGTATATACCTGATCTTCGTACATCTCTATACCTCCCGTTCACTGTCGCGCTTTGGCGCTGATTTGGATGTGTCCATGCCCTGTGTCGTCCGTTTGCCCTCCTGTAGACGGGCCAGAATGGAGGGCTTCTCCTTTCGCTCAGACAGGGGCTTTTCCCGGTGAACGGCGTTTGCAAGGTCGGTCAGGGAAATCTGCCCGCCCGCCTTGACGGTGGCCTCCAGCTCGGCAACACTGGGTCCGGAGCGTTCTTCCGGGGTATTCCCAGGTTGGGAATAGGTCGGCTGCTCCTGGGGCCGGGTCTCCGCACCGAGAAAAGCGGTCAGCGCGGCAAAACCGAAGCTGTCCACATAATGGGAGGTCACTTCCTCTCCGCGCCGCAGGACAACGATATCACTGACAGACAGCGAGCGCATATCCTTAGCCGCAGGCCGGTCGTCCCGATTGTGAAGCTCAAACAGCTCCTCCAGCTCGGTATCGGCAGGCAGGGGTGCGGTGTACACCAGCTTATAATGGTTCCGCTCCACGGAAAGGCCGTCCTGTTCCAGCTGCTTGAGAGAACTGAACCGGTGAAAGTGCAGCGCATCGCCGTCCTTGAGCTGGTAAATACCGTAGCGGTCGCCGGTGCCGTAAAGCAGTGCCCCCTCACGGGAACCCTCACTGTCGAGTGCCTCCTGTTTCATCCGCTCAAATTCCCGCGATGCCTGCCATTCCCCGGCCTCTATGCCGAAAATGCCGTCATGCCCGGTGATTTCCTCACGCTCGAATACCATCGCCTCGGTATTGTCCGGGTGCAGCATATAAATGGTGTGGTCGGCGTCGAACAGCTCCAGCGCCCGCTCCGTCAGGAGTGGAAGCATGGCGGGGTCGGTATAGCCGTATAAATCCCGTTCCGACAGACCGATAGCAGAATCAGGCGGAACGTCCTCCGGCTCCGTGCCGCTCTGCTCCGGTTCGGGTATTGGTTCTTCCTCCGGGATTGGGTCGGGTATCTTCTGGAACTGCGGTTCCGGCGCGGTATCACGATTCGGCAAAACCGGTTCAGGAGCGGTACGGAACACCGGCGCGTCTTGTGTGGCAGAGATGCGCATATCCGAGGTGCGCGCGATTTTCTCAATGCCTGCCCTGACCGATTCCGGCATATTTTTATCATAGAAGGTCACGCTGCGGTCGGGGTCAATGTGCGCCACCGTAACGTAATCGCCGTTTTGCTCCTCCAGCCGGTTCCACACGGTCAGGCCGTTGCCCATATGCCCATAGCCCAGGGCATACTGCTTTTCCGGTTCTTTTTCGCTTTCGGTCTGAGGCGGCCCCGGCTGGCTGTATTCGGCCGCTTCCAGAAACGGGCGGTTTGCGCCGTGGACAAGCAGGGAGCGGACGACCTTTTCCGTGGGGAGTGTCAGTTCCGCCGCCAGCTCCGGTGCCATAAACAGCACATCGCTCTCCCGGACAGCAACCACCTGCACCGGCTTCACCGCGTTTTCCAGATATACCAGTTCGCCGGGCGTCAGCCGGGCAAGGGCAGCCAGTGCCGTCTGTTCACCATATTCCTTTTGGGGGAGCGATTCTGTGGCGGCAACGGCGCTTCGCTCAGTGGCAAGGTTAATGCCGCGCTCGGCGGCCAGCTCCCGGAATCGCCGGTCAATGCTGTCAATGAGCGTCACCGCCGTTTTGCGGATAACATCCAAAGAAGCGCTCAGCTCCTTTAGTTCCCGGCTCTTGCTCCATTCGGCGATATAGCCCAGGCTGTTGGGAGAGGTTTCGATACCGTAATACTGGCAGACGGTATAGGCTACACTCTCGGCCTCAACCTCCTTGGTGCGGTCGTCCTTGGGTTTTTCGTTCTCGTCCGGCTCCGGCTGTAACGTGCCGTCATGGAGTACGGCATGGGTGATTTCGTGGACGATGGCGGCAACAGTCTGGATTTCGCTCATGCCCTCCCGGATACGGATGCCCACACCGTATTCGCACTCGCCGTCCTGCTCGGGCGGGAACGCTTTGAAGGAGATGGGCAGTGGGGAAACGGCGCGCAGGGCTTCCATAAACAGCTCGTAATGACGCACGTCCCCGCTCAATTCCTCCGCAAGCTGAAGCTCCGCCAGAGGCTTTCCGTCCGTCTGTGACAAATCAAACACAGGAATGGCCTTGAATCGGGGAATGCGCAGCTCTACCTCCTCCGTAACCGGCAGGCCGTCTGTGCTGAGAATAGGCATATGGGTGTCCGGGTCCATTTTCTGCCGTTCCTTTTTCACGGTAAAGGGTGTGGGAGCCAGTATTTTGATGCCCTTTTCCCCCTTTTTGACATACCGGCCGAACTTGCTCTGCCAGGTCTGGAAACCCGCGACGAGAGTAGCGTCCGGTTTCTGCATATGAATCAGCAGCACATTGCGGGTACTGTACCGGGGGAAACGGGCGAGGGTTTGCAGATAGGACATATATTTTTCGCTGGTAAACAGATCCTGCATCCCGGCCTCCAGACGGCCGATGATTTCCTTGACCTGAGATTGTGTATTGCCTTTTTCCGCCATGCGTGGCAGCCTCCTTTCATGAGAAAGGCCCGAAGCCTATCGCTCCGGGCCAGCTTTTTCGGTTTGCCTGGGTGTAGCGGCCTGCGCGGCGGCGGTACGCTTGGCCTCGGTCAGCCGCGCAGCAACAGAGAGACGCTCCGTATCCTTCCGGTTCTCCAATGCCGCCAGCCTTTCCTTTGCCCACGCGGGCAGCCTGCCGGGGTCGGCGATTCCGGCCACGTTTTGGCGCTCCCTGCGGCAATGTTCGCCGGTGCACAGATTGTTGCAAAACACGGCGCTGCCCCGTGCGTCCGGCCTTGCGCCGTTTCCACCGGTGACAACAAAAAGCTGATGATCCGGGGTTCTGGCATAGGCCGCCAGCGATTCCGGTTTCAGCACGATGATCTGACCGGCATAGTCCCTGCGGTCGCTGCCGGAAATGCAGTCTGCGGCGGTGAGGGGAATATGGCCGACGCCCCTTCGGGCGCGCTCCGCGTCCACCCGCTGCACCTGCTCCCGCAGACGGCTCGTGAACTCGGTCATGATCTCTACATAGTTGTCGCCGATGAGCGCGTCACTGTACACGTCCATGCTCAGCGGATTGTCCCAGGTGCAGTCGCACACCATGAAGGGCATTTCAGCCCGCTGATCCTCGGCAAAAATGATTTCCCGGCCGCCGATATGGATGGTGGTGATCACCTCATAGCTTTCAATCATGCGCTTCTCTTTCTCCATGAAAACACTCCTTTCTCAAATCAGGTAAAATACAAACAGCACGGCGGCATACCCAAACACGCCGACGCATAGAAAGACCGCCAGCGGTATGCTTCTTTGCCGGGTCACTTTTGCATACACACAGGCCGGAAGCAGGGCAAGAAATAAAATTGCGGCAAGGGAATACAGTCCGAACGCAAAGCCCATAGCCGCCGTCAGCTTGATATCGCCGCCGCCCACACCGCCGAATTTCACGGCAAGCAGCAAAAGGCAGAGCCCCGGCAGCAAGAATCCCGCAATTCTTTCATACAGAGCCGGAGCAGGCAGCAAAAAAGCGGATATTACCCCAAGAACAAGAATGACAATCCATGTCCAGTCGGGAATGATCCGCTTTCTATAATCAGATACCGCCGCCCACAAAAGGGGGACGGCATATAGCAGTAGAAGCATCAGTCCGCTGTAGTGATGTCATCGGAATACATGCTGTCCACTACCCGGATTTCCAGCTCCCCGCCGGTCAGCCATTTGGACAGGGTTCCGCCCGGCGTATGCACGTCGGTCACCAGCAGCTGTGCGATATAGTCCGTGTCGTCAGGGAACCAGAGAGGCAGGTACTGTTTCCGATAAAGGAAGGGAGAAGCGGGATTCTCCGCAAAGATAAATTTGCCGTCCTCTTTGACAAGGGGAATGGCGGTATCATAACGGTATTCCGGCAGATAAAGCTCCGCTGTCTGCGGGGCGGTAATCAGTTCCGGCTTGTCGTAGTTGGTACGAACAGAGGGTGTAACCGTAATCGAATAGCCGTACCCGGACTTTAAATAGCCCTGTTCCTTTGTGGCATATTCCAGCGTAGCGCTGACACTTAACTCGGCGTAGTATTCATGCCAAACAAACTTGCCGCTTTCATAGCGCTGCTCCCACCAGGTCACACGGGACTGTTCGGTTCGCTGGGGTGGGTCGGGCAGAGTCTGACTTTCCTCCGGGGTCTCGTAGACGATATTTTCAATGACCGCCTGCTGCGTGTACACGTTGTTATCATCGGTGCTTTCATTGTTCAAAGCTCCGTCCGGGTTGATGGTGGCAATCAGGGTAATGGCTTTATCGGCCTGCACATCGGGGGTATCCCAGCGCAGGGAAACCGTGTTCCATGTATCCTTTTCCATGACAATGGCCGTCAGGCGCTTGGAAAAGGACAGCTCCGGGATTTCAAATAAAACGGTCACATTCTGTCCCGGCGCAAAATCAAGGCTGCCCTGATTGCCCACCTTAATGGTGGTGACAACGGACTGGTTTTCCTTGTAGCGGTCGGGAGTAATGCGCTGCACATCCAGATCGTAAGGCTTTTCCAGCACCATGATTTCAGCGGATACCCGGTTGTTGGCCGGATTTTCGTCGGTATATCCGTCAGGCGGGGAGATTTCAGTCACGATATACAGCGGCTCACCCTTGGCCCCGGCTGTGGCGGTAACGGTATAGGATTTTTTCTCATAGGCGGTAAAGCTGGCCGTATCCGGCACGGAGGAAACCCGCTGGCCGTTGATGGTCACGGAAAGAGGCACGTCCGTCAGCGTCTTGCCGGTGGAATTGGCAAAGTATACGGTGAAGCTATAGCCATCCCGTTCATAGACCGTGGGCGGCGTAGACAGATTCGTCCACACATCACAGATTCTGGTTGGTGAGGGAATGGGATCGCCGGGGTCATCCGGTGTATCGGGCGTGTCAGGATCATCCGGATTGTCGGGTAGGTCAGGATTATCAGGATCATCGGGAGTATCGGGAGTGTCCGGATCGTCCGGGGTATCTGGCGTATCGGGAATATCCGGTGTATCCGGCTTTTCCACAACGGTTATGGTGGTCACAGCCGTATTGTTCACGGGATTCTCGTCTGAAAAGCCCTCCGGCGTGTCCACATAGGCCCACAGGTGGTAAACCTCCCCGGCACTGCCTGCCGTTCCGGTCACAGTATAGGTCTTGGTTTCGCCCGGTGCAAAATCCGCTGCTTTCGGAATTTCCGAAAGGCTCTGCTCATTGTTTGTACCGGACAGCGGCACATTGTTCAGGCTTTCCCCGGATTGATTGGTGAAGCTGACGGTAAAGCTGTATTCCTCCTGTTCATAAACCGTGGGTGCGGCCAGAATATCCGCCAGCAAATCACAGCTTTCTTTTTCGTCAGGAGGCTGGTCGGGCGGATTATCCGGATCACCGGGATTATCCGGGTCGTCCGGTGTATCCGGCGTATCCTCCGGTGTCGGCTCCGGTTCGGGGTCAACGATTTTTATAACCGCCGTGGCGGTGTTGTTTTTCAGATTGCCGTCCACAAAGCCCTCCGGTACGCCGATATTGGCCCACAGCTGGATTTCATCCGCAGCCGTGTCCGCCGTGCGCTTTATCGTGTAGGTCTTGCTCTGATTGGGGGGAAAGTCCTGCATGGCGGGGATTTCTTCTATCGGAAACTCATCTATGGTTCCTTTCAGAGGCACATCATAGGCGGCGCTTTCTCCGCTGTTCATATAAATGACCGTAAAGGAATAATCTGCGCCGCGGTTGACCGTCGCGGGAGCGCGGATCACCACCGACAGATCATTTCCCTTGGTGGATTCAAACTTAAAATAGAAGTCGGCGGCGGGAATCTGATAATGAATTTTCTGTGTGATTTCCGTCTGTGTCTTGCTTTCTCCATCGGCATATTCTGCACTGTCCGGGGTGTAATCCCATTCCAGTCCCAGATAGGAGAAGTTTCTGGAAAGAGAAATATCGTCCTTATGAAAGGTGACGGAAGTGGTCTGGTAAGGGTATAACAGCTCCGGTACGCCCTTATCCTGGGCGGTGAGGGTTCCGTAGATTTCCTGTTTTTCCTCGTCACACCAGGTCGCTTCCACTTCAATGGGAACGGGAGCCTGATAGGAAAGCTCCGTATTTCCCATGGTCTCAAAGGCAATGACAGTCTTTTTTGTCCAGCCGAAGCGGGTGGTCAGCTCCTCAAACTCCGTATCGGTATCATAAATGCCGTAAATATCGCCGTTCGCAATGTTATGGATTTCCACCACAAGGCTCCCGCAGAGCGTGTAGGTGCCGCCGTCCTGCCTGCCGATCCATCCGGCAATGCGCGCCTGCTCATCGTCCGCCACGGTATTGGCGTTTACCATGTCGATGTGCTGCGGCTCCGGGAAGGACACAAGCTGTGTCTCGCCGTCATAGATTTCGGTGATGTTCATACCGATGGTGCGGTATCTGGTGTCATAGGTGGCTTTGACCTGAAAGACCACATTAACTGTAACGGTCATGACCGCACCCTCGTCGGTTTTGGCGGTGACGGTATAAGGGCCGCATTTTTCCTTGCTTTCGATTCCAAGGACATACTCGGACGGGATCATGCGCCAGCCGTCCTCGTATTGCAGTTTGATTTCCGTCAGCGTCCCGGTGGAGGCGGTGACGGAAATGGGGATTTCAGCCGGGAACTGTTCCACGGCCACTACACCGCTTTCGTCTGTCAGGCTGTCAATGGGGGATGTGACTTCGATATGAATATCACTGTCCGTTGCCGCAAATGCCTTTGTGGGAAAGAACAGGCAGCACAAAAGCATCAGCGGCAGGATGAGCAAATTGTTTCGTTTCATTCCAAACCTCCTTCTGTTGTTTGGGTATTGACGCTGGATATGGTAAACGGAAGCCGTACCTCTCCGGTTAAGAAGCTGAACACACTGCGGGAGACGATTTCCCCGGTCAGCGTCAGCCGGGGCGGGCGTTCCGTCACCAGAATTTCTTTGATTTCCAGCCGGTAATTCCATTCGGTTCCGACATATTTGTTCAGCTGTGCGTCCAGCCCCATGCTGTCATGGAGATACGCATACAGTTGGGTCTGCGCTTCCTCCGTATCTAACAGGGCATAACCGTCCCTGCGGTATTCGTCCCGCATAGAATATTCCACGGCGCTGTTCACGCCGCGCTGGAGGACATATTCCACCTGCTGGTACAGGCTTTCCATGCGGAAATACTCCATCAAGACAGCCGCCAGGGTCAGAATGAAAAAGATCAGAATCAGAAGAAACACAAAGGCGTCGCCTCTGCGGTTCTTTAAAATGGGCCGTATGTTTCCCACGGTGTTTTCCTCCTTTCCGGCGCTCACGGTGAGAGCTTCCAGTATTTTTCCGACATTCCGGTGATGCTGACTTTCATGGGGATTTTAATTTCCACGGGCGGGGCAAAGCTGGGAGTAAAGATGGTAAAGGGGTACTCATAGGTCATGGTGACGGTAAAGGTGTCCCGCAGCTGGATTTTCTGATCCGCCTGATAGGTAACGTCCTCCACTGTCATTTCCGGCAACAGTCCGGTTTGCAGTTTCAGCCGGTAAAAGGTATCGTAGGCCCGGTCGGAAACCTGTCCTTCCAGTTCCACGACGCGAACAACACGCCGGCAGACGTGATTTAAGTTTAAGTAAGTCGTAAAAATGCTCAGAAAGCTGATGACCGTCACCATAAGGGACAGTACCACCAGCGTTTTAATAATCAGATCAAAATAGCTGCTTCCATTTCGGTCGGAAAGCTGCTTAGAAAAGGGAAACGGGGGAGAAAATCTCCCCCGCCTGCCCCGGTGCCTGCTGTTCATTGGCTTTGCACCTCCTGTTTGCACAAATGGGCTGCACAGCTGTTTATCTGATCAGCCCGGTGATTTTGGATACGATTTTGTTCCAGATAAGAGAAATGGAATCCTGATAGAGCACCATGAAAATAGCGCCCACCACGACAACAATCAGCACCACGATAAGCCAGCCGGTCATCTGGTCGCCGCTGGGGTTCGTCAGTGCCTGGTGCGCTTTCATCGCTGCCAACTGGATTTTGTTCTTCATAGATTTCAACATGGTAATACCTCCGTAAATTTGATTTTTATTTTTGAAAAGGGATACGGGAGGGAGCTTGCGCCCCCTCCCGTACTGCGGGTTGTTCTGGCCGTCAGCGGATATTAGCTGAGCAGGCCGGTGATTTTGGATACGATGCTGTTCCAGATGGTAGAGATGGAATCTTGGTAGAGGGTCATGAAGATGGCTCCCACCACCACAACGATCAATACGACGATGAGCCAGCCGGTCATCTGGTCGCCGCTGGGATTGGTCAGTACATTGTGCGCTTTCATCGCTGCCAACTGGATTTTGTTTTTCATAGACTTTAACATGGTAATACCTCCGTAAATTTAATTTTTGTTGTTGGAAAGGAAAAGAGGGAGCCTGCGCCCCCTCCCGCACTGTGGGTTGTTTTGGCCGTCAGCTGATATTAACTGAGCAAGCCTGTGATTTTGGACACGATGCTGTTCCAAATCTGCGTGATCGAGCCCTGGTAGAGGGTCATAAAGACCGCACCGACTACGACGACAATCAGTACCACGATGAGCCAGCCGGTCATCTGGTCGCCGCTGGGGTTCATCAGTGCATGGTGCGCTTTCATAGCTGCCAACTGGATTTTGTTTTTCATAGACTTCAACATGGTAATACCTCCATAAATTTGATTTTTGTTTTTGAAAAGGGATAAGGGAGGAAGCCTGCGCCCCCTCCCGTACTGTGGGTTGTTCTGGCCGCCAGCGGATATTAGCTGAGCAGGCCGGTGATTTTGGACACGATACTGTTCCAAATCTGTGTGATCGAGCCCTGGTAGAGGGTCATAAAGACCGCGCCCACCACGACGACAATCAGCACCACGATAAGCCAGCCGGTCATCTGGTCGCCGTTTCGGTTTGCCAGTGCGTTCCTTGCTTTCAAAAAGGCGTTGGTCAGGTGCTTTTTCATCGAATTGCTTCTCCTTTCTGTGAAATGGTTGCTTGCGTTCTTGATACTCTGCATGTGTTTCCCTCCATAAAAATGTATTTTGAAAAGGGGATTCCCCCGTTTTCACGGTTAAAAAAGTCCTCCCATGGAGCGCATCAGGTGGGAGCCGATGACATAGAACAGGCTGATCACCGTAATGGCCACAAGGGGGATACTGGCGATTTTCACCCGGCGCGGCAGACTGTCCAGACGCTTTCTCAAGGCTTCCTTGGCCTTGATATCCATATCCCGCGCCAGATAGGAAAGCGCTTCGCCCTGATGCTCTCCCCGGTGCAGCCCGATTAAGGCGTTCACCAGAAAGGAAACCTCGGTGAGCCCCAGGCGCTGGTTAAAGTTTCTCAGGGCGGCTTCGATGTTCTTTGCTTTCATTTCCGTCACCAGAATGGCCACATCCTCCCGGAAGGCGTCGCTGGCAACCTTTAGATAGTCCTCAAATATCTGAATGAGATCCGCCTGCACCACCGTCCGGCCGCCGTCATGGCGGCTGTCCTCCAGGCGGTACAAGATGGAGCGGACAAAACCGGGAAGCTCCGCTTCAATGTTCTTTTTCTTTTCCTTCATCCGGTCGTTCAAATCTGTGGTGAAGTGACGGAATACCACCAGTGCCAGCAATGCAATCAGCGGTGCCAGCTTTCCGGCTCCCAGCAGGAGAAACAGCAGCGCGAGGGGCAGAGTCAGCAGGGCGCACACGGCGGCTCTGGCGTAATACTCCTTTGGCGTCAGGACAGAACCACCCCGCCGCAGCATAGCGGCCATGCGCGCCTCCTTGACCGGATCAAGGGGAATAAAACGGGAAAGGGGTCTTGCAAGAGGCAGAATAAACCGGTTTAACATCCGGTTTCCCGCCGCCTCTTTTTCCGGCTGCAAGTGCTTTAGGTTCTTTTTCATGCTCAGCTTCGGAATTTTCAGAAGCTGCCTGCTTATCAGAACGCCTGCCGCAGTCAGCAGAATCAGGATAATTACTTGATAAAACATGGCATCCCTCCTATCGGTTGGCGGGTCTTGTGGCCTTCATGACGTAAAAGGCCGTGGCAAGTGCGGTCAGCAGCATCAGAATAATCAGCGTTCTGCCCACCGTCGTGCCGGTCAGCAGGTAAAACCATTCGGCGTTGGCGAAGCGCATCATGGGGATAATGGAGATCATCAGGCCCGCCGTCATAAGATAGTCCCGCCATACCCGCACCATCATCCCGTCGCTTTCCACCTGCATGGACTTTGCGTCGTTCATGGCCTTGATAATGGGAAACAGGGCAAATTTCAGCCGCCTGTCCTGGTGGCATAGAATGAGGGTTTTCACCCATTCGTGGAAATACCGGTTCCGGACTTTTGCCGCAAGGCGGTACAGTCCATGCACCACATCGGGATTGACCAGCCGGATTTCCGTAACAAATTCATCAAAGGGCGTTGTTACCCTCAGATGGGGCGGGACATCCCGGTTCTTTTCCTCCACATACAGCTCCACCGACCGGATAATGTCATCGCAGCCCGCGTAGGCGTTGGTGATGATGGACATGGTATTTTCCAGCCCCTCGATTTCCTCTCTGGCCGCGGCGGAGCTTTTGATCGTCAGATAAAAATAGGGAGCCGGTAAAACGCAGACTGCCATCACGCCTGCCAGCTGCGCGCCGCCAAACAGCAGCAGTCCCGCCAAAAAGCCCCCGGCTGCCGAAGCAAGCACGAGGGCAAGAAATTTGTTTCCCGTACAGCGGGTCTGACGGAACAGCGTGGCAAAATGCAGGCTGAGCCGCTCGGTGACTTTCAGCTTGGCCCCACTGACGGCTGACCGGCGTTTTTTTAAGGGATTTTGGCCTTTCGGAAGAGAGAGCGCCGGACGCAGCAGGAACAGCACGGCAAAACTGAGAAGCAGAAACACGCCGGTCAGCGCAGCCTGAATGGGGTTCATACCGCACCTCCTTCGGAAAAGCGGCGGATTTCTTCTCCCGGAACACCGCCCACCAATAGACGCTGTGCAAGCACCGGAGAGAGATTCCCCACCCTCCGGTGTGTGCCTATCACTTTGATGATTCTGCCGCCCGCGTCCCTTTCGTAATGGTCAACCGCGTATTGAAACAGCGTGTTTCCTGCCACTTCGCCGTTTTGAACACCGGTAGCCTCAAAGATTTCCATGTATTTTCGGGAATTGTCGGGCAGCTGCATTTTAAAGAGCATAATCGGAAAGGCTTCCACAATGTTTTTCAGCAGCCGTTCCTCCGACAAAGCGGTGCCCGCTTCCAGACACATGGTCAGGATACGTTCATAGGCCATCCGCGCGCTGTTGGCATGGAGAGTGCTGACAATGGTGTGTCCGGTGCGCCCGGCCTCCTGTACGGTCAGGGCTTCCTTGCCGCGCATTTCGGCGGGCACCAGGATTTTAGGATGCAGGCGCAGGGAGAGCTTTAATAAATCCAGCATGGTGACGGGGTTCGGCTCCTCCTTGGTCAGCAGGTGGATGACATCGTTTTGCATGATGCCGTTTTCGTCATACTGAGCCAGGGAAAGCTCTCTGGTGTCCTCAATGGTGACAATGCGCTTTTCCGGGGGCACAGTGCTTAAAATGTACCCCATATCGGCGGTCTTGCCGCTGCCGGTGGCTCCCGCAATGGCGACGGAGACGCCGTTGTTGACGCACAGCGTTAAAAAATCCAGCTCGTCGGCGGTGGCGGTATCCCAGCCGATGAGGTTTTTCCGGGTCACATAGGAGGGCTTTTGCTTTCGTATGGAGGCAATGGCTCCCGCGTCCGGGTCAACGCAAGGCTCAATCGCGCCCGACATACGCACCCCCTTGGCGATATAGCTGTCCCCGATGGGCTTGGAGCCGTCTAAGATGACATTTCCAAAGCGGCTCATTTTCCGCACAATGTTGGCGCAGGCTTCCGGGCTGCCGAAGGTCTCCTTTAATAAAATCTTCCGGTCCTTGTACAGCACCCACACGCCCCCGGAGCCGTTGACGTTGATTTCCTCCGTCTCGGCATCCTGCAAGTAGGGGGACAGCATTCCCATTCCGGCCATATCAAAGTAGATAGCGTCTACCAGCTCAGAAATGTTGCCTACGTCCTTCGCTACCAGCTGCTCGCTGTTTAAGTAGCGGATAATCAGGTCTTTTAAGCGTCCCTCGGCTTCCGGGGCATACAGCACCTCGGCCAGCTCCGCCGAATGGTTTTTGGCGATCAGCCGTTGCAGCTTATCCAGGATTTCGCCGTAGTCCTGCGCCTTTACCGCATCGCCCATGTCGGAGCGCCGCTTGTTGGCCCGGTAAATCAGGTCGTTGACGGAAAATTGTTCGTTCCTGCTCATGAGGGTTCACCTCCCATCAGCGTACCGGCCAGCTGATCCAGCGCCCGTCTGTAGCGTCTGCATTCCCGGTCGCGGCAAAGATATAGCGGAGTCCCGGCATTTTCCAGCTCGGCAGCCTGTTTGACATAGGGAAGCTCTGCGGCAAAGGCCAGCTTTGTCATATCCCGGTAGGTCTTTTCATCAAAGCTGCCGTTTGGGGACAGCAGGATATGCGCCTGCTTCTCGGCAAGGTGCAACTCCCGCACAAAAGCGGTAACGCCCGTCTGCCACAGCCTTGCCGCCACAGAGGGCTTATGGAGGGTCAGCACGGTATCCGCCAGCCACAGCCCCACGCCGGAAATGGGATTGGCAAGCTGGGCGCTGCCGTCTACCACCAGCACATCAAAGGTCAGAGCCGCATGGTTTAAAAGCCGCTCCGCCTTTTCCAGCGTAACGCTTTCGCACAGCAGCCCCGTATACCGGGTGGGCACGGACAGGAAAAACAAATTTTTGCTTTCTCCGTTTGGCGTAAACAGCTCCCCCGGATTGGGGTTTTCTTCCCGCAGGGCTTGAAACACCCCTTTTTCCTTGGGAACCGCCTGCCCAAAAAAGGTTTGCAGCTCCCCGTGAATCAGGTTGGAGGACACCAGCCCCACCAGCAGATCACGGTTTGCCAGCGCGCAGGCAAGACTCACCGCAAAGGTGGTTTTGCCGCAGTGTCCACCGCCCCATACCGTCAGGATTTTACTCATGGCTCACACCTCTTTTCTCGAAAATCAGGTGGAGCTTTCCGGTGTACTCCGCCTGAATCAGCGTTTCGGCCTGCTCCTGCGTCACGATTAGGGTCACGGCCTTTGCCACCGGATCGCTGGAAGCGGACTGGCTGTCGTCCTGCTGGGACCGGATTTCAGCAGTGTCCTCGGTCTTGGCGTTTTCCACGCTGTAAACCGTCAGGCCGGTCAGCTCCGGATAGACAATGACCTGGGGCGCGGTGGTCTGCCCGTCCGACGCCTTTTCCATAAAGACGGCCACCGTAACGATATCCTCCGCTAAAAGGTGGGAGGACAGTCCTGCCGCAATGCTTTCGATACTGACGGTAACAAGGCGCTGGCCGTTTTCGTCGATCCGGTCAAGCTGCTCATCGGCAAGATAATTTCCCACCTTCTGCGGGAAAAAGTAATCCCCCTGAACAAGGTCGGTCTGTGCCACCTTGCCCACCAACTGCATCTTATCGGTTATAATTCCCTCCGGCAGGCCGTAGCCGCCCACCTCGGCAGAGGCCAGCATCGGTTCGGTGATGGTCGTACCGGCAGGAATATCCTGCGCCGCCCGCAGCACCGTTACTGTGGCGCTCTTATCCTCGTAAAAGCGCGGCAGGAGAAAAAAAGCAACGCCCGCCGCCAGCAAAAGGCAGAGGGCGCTTAAAAAGATTCGGTTTTTTAGAAATTTCAAATGAAATGTGACCTCCCTTCCTGGGTCGTTTGCAAAGCCTACCGCTCCGGCTGGGGAGCGTATTCCTCCGGTTCGGACTGCTCCATAGCCTGATTTTTGGCTTGGGACAGCCGTTCCAGCACGGACAGCCGTTCCAGCACGGACAGCCGTTCCTCGGGCAGGGATTCCGGGGCAAGCTCCCGCAAATCCTCATAACTCTGGCCGTCCGTCAGGTCAAAACGCGGCTTTTCGTTGTTGATCACGCCGTCGATTTGATTATAATTGCCCTCCAGCGCCATTTCCGCGTTTTTTAAAGGATTGGAACCGCCCGCAGGTTTTCTTATTCGTCCGCTCATTTTCGGCCTCCTTTTTCAAACTCCAGCTTGAAATTGACGTATTTTCCTGTATCCTCCAGCACCACCGTGGCGCGATAGGTCTTTCCGGTTTTTTTACTGTACAACCCGGAAAGGGAAACCCGGCCATTTGTTAGCAGTACAGCGGCAATTTCTCTTGTAAGCTCCTTTTTCGCGGCAACAAAGAACCGGCTGTCCCGCCAGAGTGCAAAGCCGCAGTCTCGGTTTTCGCAATAGAAGCTCTTTTTGCCCTCCCGTACCGCAGCACCGCAGCGGGGGCAGACGCCCACGGGTTCGCCGTGACTTCCCACCGGAGGGGGAAACAGCTTCGCAAACGCGGGATTGGGTACGGCATTGTCCTTCACCAGCCCGGCAGTCAGGGCGGTGATTTCGCTGATAAATTCCGCATCGGAGAGTCCGCTGCGCTCCACCAGCTTTAGCCGGTGTTCCCATTCGGCGGTGAGTGCCGGGGATTTTAAGACCTCCGGCAGGACGGTAATCAGGTTGACGCCCTTGGTTGCAGGCAGAAGCTGCTTGTTTTTTCGTTCCGCAAGGCCGGTTTTCACCAGCTTTTCTAAAATCCCGGCGCGGGTGGCGGGCGTTCCTAAGCCCTTGCGCTCCGCATTTTCGGGCATATCCTCGGAACCGGCTGTTTCCATGGCCTTTAAAAGAGTATCCTCGGTATAATGCTTGGGCGGTGCGGTAAAGCCTTCCTTTACCGTTGCCCGGACAGTCTCAAAGCGCTGCCCCTCGGACAGCTCCGGCAGAGCAGCCGGTTCGCCCTTTTCCTCCGGCTTATTTTTCAGCGCAGACCGGTATGCGGCGTCAATGGCTTTCCAGCCGCCGTACAGAACGGTTTTTCCCTTTGCTTCAAAGGAATGCCCCGCACAGTCCACTGTAACCACGGTTTCTGCATAGCGGTTACGCTCCGCCACGGCGCAGAGCAGCCGGACGGAAACCAGGAACAAAATGTCCCGTTCCCCGGAGGGCAGAGCCGCAAGGTCGGTGTTTCGGATTTCCATGGTGGGAAGAATGGCGTGGTGGTCGCTTACCTTGCTGTTATCCGTGACCACCCCTGCGTCGCAGGTGATCCCGACTTTTCCGCGAATCCCCGGCACCACAAGCGCCGCCTGATTCACCAGAACCGGAAGCCCCTGTGCCACATCCTCCGTCAGAAACCGGCTGTCGGTGCGGGGGTAGGTTGCCAGCTTCTTTTCATACAGGCTCTGTAAATAGTCCAGGGTCTGCTGCGCCGTAAAGCCGAACAGCCGGTTTGCCTCCCGCTGGAGGGTGGTAAGGTCGTAGAGCTTGGGCGGGGCAGTTTCTTTTTCCTGCCGCTGCACCGATGTCACTGCGGCGGACTTGCCATCGCAGGCGGAGCGGATTCTGTCGGCCTCCGAACGGTTCTGCTGTCTTTGACCGGAAACCGTAAAAGTGCCGCAGTCCAGCTCCGGCGTGTAAAAGGGTGTTTTCACAAAGGCGGAAATTTCCCCTTCGCGCTGTACCAAAAGGGCCAGCGTGGGGGTCATGACGCGCCCGACATTCAGTGTCTGCCGGTACAGCACCGAAAACAGTCTTGTGGCATTGATGCCCACCAGCCAGTCTGCCTTGGAGCGGCACAGGGCGGCCTGATGAAGTCCGTCGTAGGAAGCACCCGGTTTCAGCTCATCAAAGCCTCTGCGGATGGCGGTATCCTCCATGGAGGAAATCCAGAGCCGTTTCATGGGTTTGGTGCAGCCCGCCAGCTGATAGACGGTGCGAAAAATCAGTTCCCCTTCACGCCCGGCATCGCAGGCATTGACGACCTCCGTTACATCCTCCCGGCACAGCAGGCCGCGCAGTATGTCAAACTGCTTTCGTTTGTCCTTTCCCACGGTAAACTGCCACTGCTCCGGTAAAATGGGCAAGTCCTGATAGCGCCATTTATCATATTTGGCATCATAGGCATCGGGCCGGGCAAACTCCGCAAGATGTCCGGCACACCAGGACACCAGATAACCGCTGCCCTCCAAGTAGCCGTTATGACGCTCTGTCGCGCTAAGGACGGCCGCAATGGCCTGCCCGACGCTGCTTTTTTCTGCGATAATCAGTTTCAAGAATGATTCCCTCCGTTTCTTTGTATAACAAAAGCGTCGGTGATCTGCATAAGAAGCAGACCACCGGCACGTTATCGTTTTATTGGGCCAAGATAGGGTTGTTACAGTTCTTCTTCCTCTTCCAGAAGTCCGTCCGGTTCAGTAAATTCATCTTCCGGTGACAGAAAATCATCCGGCGTATCCTCAGAATCGGGAATCGCCGGCTCAAGGTCATATTCTTCTTCGTCTTCTTCCTCGTATTCGGGTTCCTCCGCATCCGCCGCCTGATGCTTCGGCTTGTATATCTTGAAGTAATAGCCTGCACCACCGGCAATCACCGCGGCCAGCAGTACAAAAATCAGTGTGGAATCGCCGCCCTGTTCCGACTTGACGGGAGTATCCTCCGGCTCGGACGAGGCATCCGGCTGCGGGGAAGGCTCCTGTGCAGGAATGGCGCTTTCTTCTTTATTGCCTGCCTCCTCTTTGGCAAGGGAAAGCAGATCATCCTCGGTAACGGCATTCAGAAAGTAGACATTCCCATCCTCTCGTGCGCGGTCGATAATGAGGTAAAAAATGTTCTCATCCGGCGTGGTGATGGTAAAAAACTCCTTGCCCTCCTCATCTGTGACGTTATCCAGCACCGTACCGGAACCGTCCGGTGTGAATGCACTGCTTTGCTCCGGTACGGCAGATTGGTCTGTCTCGTCGTTTGTCAGGGAAGCCTTGTAATAGGGGTTTTCCACCTGCACCGTACCGGACTGGTTGCCTGCATAATCCACGGCATAGACGGAAACATACGAACCGGCTCCGGCATAGTTCCATAGGTCCAGGGTAAGCGGCTCCCCGGCAGGGTAGGCACTTTCCTGTCCGTCGATGAAAACAGAGGCTACACCGGAATCCTCGTCCTTGGCTTCCATTATCAGCATTTTTTCCGATACTCTGGCGCTGATGGTGGGAGCGCTGCTGTCTGCCGGGCTGGACGCATAGGCTGTCACCGGCAGAAAAAATGCGCTCACAAAAAGCAGGAGCGCAAGAAATGTCCATCGGCTATTCTTCATGGTCGGCCTCCTTTTCGGCGGTGCGGACAGCAGCGGCTCCTTTTAAGCCCCTTGCGCCGATAAACTGCGCAAATTCCTCCTCCGTCATTTTCTCCTTGCGGAAGATCGCCACAATCTCGGCATTTTCCAGCTCCGTTTTCTGACGCTCCAGCTCCCTGAGCTTTGTCTGAAAATCTGCGATCTTATCCTTGGTTTTCGTGATTTCTTCCATTACTTTTAACAGTTTGGGGTTCATGGATCAAAATTCCTCCTTTTCTCGTTTTATGGCAGCCTGCTAAAGGCATAAAAGTGTTCCTGCCAGTACCGCGTATTGATAGTGGCATACTGCACCGGATTACCTGCATGAATCATACTTCCATTGCCCAGATAGATACCGACATGGCTGCAAGCGCTCGGGGTGGAGTAGGTTCCGGTGAAGAAAATTAAGTCTCCGGGTTTTGCCTCGTCTCTGGAGACCGGGGTACACAGATTGTAAAGTCCCTGGGCAGTGGTACGTCCCACACTGGCTGTTCCTGACCGGTTCAAGGCATAGCAGACAAAGCCGGAACAGTCAAAGGTATCCGGGCCGGAGGCTCCAAACACATAGGGCTTGCCCAGGTGCTTCTGTGCTTCCTCAAGCAGGGCGGCAAAGCTGCCATCCCCCAGGGGCTCTCCGGCGTAATCCGGGATCAGCGGCTCGGAAATGCCCTCCCCCGGACTTTCCGCAAAGAACAGCGGATTGAGATAGTTCCCGTCCTTGATGACCTCCAGATGCAGGTGCGGCCCCGTGGAGGTGCCGGTGTTGCCGGATTTTGCAATGACCTCGCCCTTTTTGACCTGTTGGCCTATTCCGGCCAGCAGGGTATCGCAATGGGCGTACTTGGAAATCAGACCGTCCTTGCCCTCCACCACGAGATACCAGCCGTAACCATCCCCGTCAAAGGCCGCCTGTGTTACTGTCCCGTCCTGTCCGGACAAAATATCCGTGCCGGTGGGAATCGCAATATCAATCCCTTTATGATAATTTTTTTCTCCGCTTACCGGATGGACGCGCCAGCCGTAGTAGCTGGTCACAAGAGATATCCAGTCAAACTCAAAGGGGCTGGCGATGTACTGGCGGTTGCCTTTTGTCTGCATGTACAGGTCGTACATTTCCCGTTCTTCCGCGTCAAGCTCCGGTGTAATGATTTCTGTAAAAGATCGGGAAGTGAGATTGATGTTGAGAATATACCACTCATAGGGCACTTCTTCCTCGGATTCCTCGCCGGTTATCGGATCGGTGCTGGTCTCGGTGCGGTAGCGGATTTCTACTTCCTCCACAAATTCCAGCGTATACTGTGCTTCAAAAATCCGGCGCAGCTGTGACTGGACAGCGGAAAACTGAAAATCCTGATAAGCGGCGGACAGATAGGCCATAAGTTCAAAGGGATTGTGGCTGATATTGTCCACCTGATAGCGGTACTCATCATATCCGGGGTGGTCGTCCTCGGCATGGTTGATCTGTAGCTGTAAATCCGTTTCCCACTGCGTATAGGCAAGCTCCGCCTCGTCAATGTCCGTATCGTCTGCGGTATAGCTGGAGAGAACAACAGAGGACAGACCGCCCAGCGCCATGTTGGTGCAGGAGGTAAGGAGCGCGGAAAAGGAAAACATCAATAGAAGTGCCAGTGCCAGAAAGCCGACCGCCATGGGGTGACTGCGCACCAAGCTAGCAGCTGCCCGAAATACCTTGCTGCCTGCGGCCCCTATCGCTTTGAGCCGGTTGGTCAAGCGCGCGGATTCCCTTAGCGTTTTCGCGTACTGGCGCTTGATTTTCTGCTTCTGAAGAAAACGGGACAGCGGATTGCTCGCAAGTCTGGGATTTTCCCGCAGCAGGGTCTGATAGGCAAGCTCGGCATTGTGTTTGGACGAAAGCCGTCTTAGCTTTGCCACATGGCGGTATGGTGCGGTTTTATGGAACCGGTATACGCTTCGGGCGCTATGCTCCGACAGCAGCATCCCCTTGTGGACTGCCTCCGTTTCCACATTTTCCTGCTCGGTCTGACGGAGCTTCCCATGGAGAGTGCCCCGGGCGAAATCCCTTCCGCTTCCGGCCATGCGCAGGGGAAGTGCCCCCTGCATATGCTCCCGGCAGGACTTTATTTCCGGCTCAAAGCCCAGCTTTCCGGCACGTTTTTTCTTCTTTTGAGGGAGCTTTTGCCGTGCCTGTTCCAGCCGTTTGGCAGTCTGTTCTGCTTTTTCTCGGGCATTGACTAACTTCTTTCCGGGCGGAGCCTGTTCCTCTGTGGCAAATTCCAGCCTGCCCGGTGAAGCGGTCTGACCTTGGGGCGATGCGCCGTGGGATGGCAAGGCGTGTTCCGCCTGAGAATGGCTTTCCTGATAGAATTTTTGATAGTAGGCAGTTTTTTTCTGCTTTCCGGCTGACGGCGCTTGGGGCTGTTCAGGAGAATATGGATTGTTTGTATATCCGTCCGCAGTTTCCGGGTGATCAGCGTTACCCAACGGGATGGACTTGCCGCGCCGCCCATGTCCGGAACGCAGGGTATGGGTAAGCCCGGAAACTGCGGCATTGGGCGCGGAGCTTTTGGCTGACAGCGGTTCTTCGGTATGTTCCGGTATTTCAGCGCTGTTACTGCCGGGGACAATCTGTACCGGGGACAGATGAGAAACCACCGGAATGTCCGACTGCGTGGCTTCTTTTTGCGCAATGCCCTGCTGTGGAATCGCCCGGCGCTGTTTATGGGGTTTATCCGATGTACTGGGTGGTGGCTGCGCCCGTTCCGGGGCATTGCCGGACCACAGGCGAAAATCCGCGTCCCGTTTGCTGACACGGATTTCCTGACCGGTGACGGCATTGACCTCCACCAGCCCGTCACGGGTCATTTTATGATGGATTTTATCCTTGGACTGATAGTTCTTTTTTCGTGACAAGTGTCATTCTCACCTCCTTGGGCGGCAGGCGGCATCGTCAACATTACAGACTGGCCTCCTGTTTTTTCTGCTGGGAAACCGGCGTTTTTTTCGGGGTTTGCGCCGCCTGTGCTTTTAAGTCCTGCAAATTCCGCAGGACCGACGGCTTTTTTTCAGGAGTTTTATCAGTTTTATCGGTTCCTTGGCGCTGGGCGCGCTGTTCCAGCTTATCCAGACTGCGCAGTGCCGCCACTGCCTGACGCCTAATGGTGTCGGAAAGACTGCGATCCACCCGGTAAGGTGCCTGCATGGCTTTTGCAAGTCTGCCCATGGGCTTTGCTTCCTGTACTGTTTCCTTTCCGAGTGCCGCCCGGCCAATATTTTTCACATGCTTTCCGGCTTCGTGGTATTCGGTGCTGATATTTGCAATCTTCTTCAGGGACTGCTCGTCAAACTGAATATTCCTGTCCATGCCGTCGCGGATTGCCTGCAAGCCCTGCCGGATATGCAGAAAGGAAGCAAGGCCGTTCAGTGCCGTGACGCCTTTTTCCCGGAAAGCGGCCACGGCGTTCTTGCAGCCTAAGATGATATCCGCTTTTACTGACTCCAGCCGTTCCCGTGTATCCGCAATTTTCTCTTCCAGCGCGTGAATCGCTTTTTGCAGAGCCTTCCGCACGGGATGGGACTGCTGCTCCCGCAGCTCCGACAGCTCCCGGCGCATGGAGGACAGTTCGCTCACCGCCGTATCCAGCTGGCGTTCCATGGCACCCACATAGCCGATGACATTCATAAAATCCTGATTGCTGACACGGTTTTCTTTTAAAAGAGCCAACAGCTCTTTGACATGCTCATTTTCCAGAAGCGTTGTGTTCTGGAGCGTTGCCGTATTGCTCATAGCCGTTATCCCTCCTTATCCATGTTTAACTTTTCATTTGGCTTCGTGGTCAGAAGTGAATACAGCTCCGTATCCTTGGGGAAGCGGTCGATGAAGGGAATAATGGTATTGCCATAAAACAGCAGTCCTTCCCCGGCTCCGGAGTGGGTCACATAGGACAGCTGGTGGCTTGAAATACCCAGCTGCTTTGCAAGTATCTGGCGGTCGCCGCCTGCCTGGTTGAGCATATAGATAAAGTCCGAATTTTCAAAAATATTTTCTATTTCTCTGCTGGCAAGCAGGTCTTTTACGTTCTGCGTGAGGGCTGACGGGATGCCGCCCCACTTACGGAAACGCTTCCAGATTTCCACCGAATAGGCCGCAGTCTGTTCTTCCTTCAAAAGGAGATGGAACTCATCCTGGTAGAACCAAGTGGTGCGATGGGCGGCACGGTTGGCTGTGACGCGCCCCCATACCTGATCCTGCAAAATGAGCATCCCCAGCTTTTTCAGCTGCTTGCCCAGCTCCTTGATGTCGTAGCAGACCAGTCGGTTGGTGATATCCACGTTGGTGCGGTGGTTGAATACGTTGAGGGAGCCGGTCACATAGATTTCCAAGGCCGTGGCAAGACGCTGGGCTTCGGATTCCGTCTGCTTCCGAAGCAGGTCGTACAAATCCTGTAGGATCGGCATTCTCTCCGAGGACGGATTGGCCAGGTATTCCCGGTAGACCAGACGGACACAGCGGTCAATGATGGTTTTCTCCACTGGCTGCAAACCCTCCTTGCCGCCCACGATCAGCTCACACAGGCTGAGAATAAAATCCGATTTTAGGGTCAGCGGATCTTCGTCGTCGGAATAGTCCGGGTTGATGTCCATGGGATTGATATATTGGGTGGATGCCGGAGAGAGCTTGATCACCTGTCCGCCCAGCCTGACAACGAGGGGAAAATATTCTGCCTCGGGATCGGATATGATGATGTCGTCCCCGGTCAGAAGGAACACATTGACGATTTCCCGCTTGGCGGCAAAAGATTTGCCAGAGCCGGGCGTCCCCAAAAACAGGCCGTTGGGATTTTTTAAATTCTTGCGGCTGGCCAGAATCAGGTTGTTGGAAAGTGCGTTCAGCCCATAGTAGAGGGCTTCTCCCCGCTGGAACAGCTCCTGGGTGGTAAAGGGAACGAAAATCGCCACCGATGAGGTGGTCAGTCCCCGCTGGATTTCCACATGGTTTTTTCCCAGCGGAAGGCTGCTCATCAGTCCCTGCTCCTGCTGGTAATCCAGACGCTTTAGGGCACAGTTGTATTTCTGCGCAACCCCCGCCGCCTGAAAGATGTCATTTTCCAGCGTCTGCTTCCGGTCCGCCATATTCAAAACCAGAACGGTGACAAGGAACATACGCTCATTGCGGCTCTGCAAGTCCTCCAGCAGTGTCTTGGCCTCGTTGCCGTAGGTGGCAAGGTCGGTGGGGATGATATCCATGTCATAGCCGCTGCGCACGGCTTTTTTCTGCTCTTCAATTTTCATCTTCTCCAGGTCGGAGAGCTTGCGCTTGATGGTCTTGATGGCTTCCGACTGGTCAATGCTTTGAATATGCAGGTTGACGGTGATTGCGGTATCCAGCTCCAGAAAGTCCGCCAGCAGGCGGTCGGTCAGCTCCGGGGCCAGTATCTGGAGAAAGCTCACGGCTCCGTAATGCTCCCCCATACGGAAGGTCTTGCCCTCTTTAAAGGTAAAGCTGGTGGGTGCAATAAAATCCTTGGTGGAAAGTCCGGTTTTCGGAATATCCTTCCATGAAAACCGCAGCTTTTCCTGACCGTCCGGGTGAAACTGTCCGTGCAGGATTTCCAGCCGTTCCAGTCCGGTGAGGGGGTGCGCTTTGACGCCCATGGTCTTGAAGTTGGAAAGAATATCCGCCTCCACCCGTTCCATACGGGGCTTGGCGGCTTTCAGGCTGTCCGCCTCAATGCCAAAGGTGATGTACTTGGCCTTGAC
Source organism: Oscillibacter sp. GMB15532 (assembly GCF_041020825.1). Lineage (NCBI taxonomy): Bacteria > Bacillati > Bacillota > Clostridia > Eubacteriales > Oscillospiraceae > Oscillibacter > Oscillibacter sp. GMB15532. Next base: position 224,284 of record NZ_JBEVTO010000004.1, on the reverse strand, counting down.
TAAGCCGTTATTGCCCTTGGCAAGCTGATTTTTCAGCATATCGGAGTATTCGTGCCGGATGGAATTGTACACATCGTCCCGATCGGGAATATCAATGGAATGCTGAAATTCCTCTACATTGCCGCGCTGATTGATAAAGGAGAGCTGGACGCTGACTGAGGAATCAAAATAGTTGAGAAAATCACAGTAGCTTTCAAATATCTGTGTTTTATCTTCGTTCTGTGCCAGCTGGTAGGTGATATCCTCAAAAACTATGGTCTTGGTGTACAGCCGGTCCGTCACGCGGCAGATGCCGTCCTTGTACATCGCCTTGTAGGGAATGGACTGCTGGGCACAGTCCGGTGCATCGGCGCGTCCGAAGCATTTTTTTCGGATGGATGCGGCAAAGCCGCCCGGATTAGCGGACGGCTTTGCCGCGGGCTTTTTTGTTGTGTTGGTTTTTGGCTTCTGATGGCTTTTTTGCGGCGGCTGCTTTGGGTGCCGCGTCTGTTTTCTGGTTTTGGCAGGCAAGTTCTTTTCCCTCCTTTTCGATGATAGCATACAGGTTTTTTGTCCGGTAAGGCCGTCCTCCCGGCCAGTGACGGGTGCGCAGCATATTGCGCAGGATTTTTTCGGCGGGCTGCCCGTCCTTTTCATACATGGCAAGAAAGAACAGGGGCAGCATCAGGCCGATCATTAAAAGCATCGCCCCCTCACCCCCCAGCGTTTCCCGGCTGAGAAGATAGGATGGAACGCCGATGGCACCAGCCACGCTAAAGCAGATCAGCTGCCGCTTGGTAAGGTTTAGGGCAACCTTGGTCTTGACCTTGGAAAGGTCTTTGGGTACAGGCACAAAGGGCATTGGGCGGTTTCACCTCGATTCTGTTTATAATTTTTTTCATTTTACTGCGGCGGGGCGGCTAAATGACCGCATCCACGCGCTTCTGCGCGTCCAGCTTGGGTGCGGAAGCGGCCTTGGCCGCCGCCTTTTTCGTGCCCTCACGGAGTTGATCCTTAATGGAGGGTTTTCCGGCAAATTCCCGCTGGGCCTCGCCCATATTCTGGAGCTTTTCTACCGCGTGGCTGTAAGCGTCAGCAATGGCGGCGGTAATTTGCTGCCGGAATTCGCCCGTGGTAGGCAGGCAGATATCGCGGTAGCCGCCTCTGCCGTCCTCCTTGGCCGGGTTATCGAAATAGATGCCGTTCTTGCCGGACTTCACCGGAATGTCATTCACGGCGAAGCAATCGGCAATCTTAATACTGGCAAACGCGATCAGGTTGTTTTTGGGAGTAACGGGGCGCACACGAGCCTCTACCTTAATTTGAGAAACAGCGGTATCGGTCGTGGGTGCAGTTGACTGATTACTCATGGGCTTCCTTCCTTTCCTTATATAGAATAGATGGTGCGGCGCAGCTAACGCGCCTCGTTCTTTGCCGGGCCGGAGTGTACTGGTTTATCCCGATCTTCCGAAATACGGGATACCTGTTTTGCCTCTTTGAGCTGCTCTAAAATGGATTGCTTCTGCTCCGGCATAGAGGCGGGAACATCTTTCACAAAGTCGGCTTTGTATTCTTCCACACGGGCGGCGTAGTCTGCAATAGCGGACGGTTCCTTCGTAAAATAGTGCCCCCAATAATATTCGCGGTTCCCACTATCCTCGGTAAACTGCCAGGTGACAAAGGGCTGAACCGCTTTGGGATTTGCCGCCAGCGCAAAGCCCCGGTTGGTGCTGAACACGGTGGATTCCCGAATTTCATAGCAGTGTATCATTTCTGCCGGGTTCTCCTCCGGCACAAGCGGATAATTCTGCAATGCGTCCTTTTTCTCGAATACCTCATCCAAGGCAAAGGACATATCCGAGATATCCTCGCAGCGCCGCTCCCATGCGTCCGCCACGACCTCCAGCGGGTTCTCAAACCGCAGAAGGTAGGCGGTCTCGCCCGGTTCAAATTCATGGACATTGGTCAGGTAATAGTGGGTGTCCATAACCATATGGATACGCTGCGCCATATCCATGATCGTTTCCTTGTCGCAGCACTGTACGGAAGCCTTAAATTCCGCAAGGTTTTTGTCCAGCCGGTCATAGAGCCAGTCGTTCCAATTTTCCATATTGGCGATCTCCTTTCGTCATCAATGCGCACTGAACACACTTTTGCTTAGGCTGCCTGTCTTGAACAGGGAGAAGCAGAGCAGCACCGTATAGCCCAAAACGCCCCATATGGCCGTATGAATGTTGTCTGAAAACACCGTGCTGTTTAAAAGCACCGAGTAAATGGCAATGCAGACCATAATGAGAAAGCCCTGAAATGCGACGGCAAACAGGGATTTTAAATAATTCTGGCCGATGGAGCCCCATTCCCGGTTGACCATGGTTGCAAAGGGAATAGCTGCCACCGAAGTGGTGAGATAGATTTCCAGCATACGGCCATATACGATCAGGAAAATGCAGACCGACAATGCTTTCATGCACAGGCTGAGGATGGCCGATTCCATGTACAGCCCCATCAGTGCGTACCATTCCATGGATTCCAGCTGCGCTTGCAGTCCGTCCATGGCCAGATTGATATTGAGACTGCCGGAGATAATCCCCGCGCTGCCATTTACGGCGCGCTGGGCAAGGTCGAACACACCCATGACAATATCAAAGGTGTGGGTAAGGATATAGGTCGCGGCAAAGGTCTTGAAGATCCACTTAAAAAAAATCCAGGTGTCAAAATCGTGCATGTTGTTCTTTTCGATAATCAGCTGGATCAGCTCATAGCACAGCACGAAGGTCAGTATCATTCCGGCAATGGGAAGAATTACCGTGTCTGAAAGAGACTTAATCATGGAGAAAACACCGGAGTTAAATGCCTCCGGTGTTTGCCCCACCTGGCCTGCAATTTCACCGGCTTTGGCGTTCACTTCCTCGAACATACCCTGAAAGTTGCCGGTGATGCCGCCGATTAAAGCCTCCTTAAACCATTCGCCTATTTTGTCAAGAAGGCTGTTCATAGGCGGCCCCCTTAACTGAACAGACCGGACAGCATGGGAATCAGCTTAATGCCGATCAGCACAACACCGCCGCCTGCCATGAGCTGTTTCATGCCTTGCGATTTCGCACCCGGGTTATCGTTTCCATAACCTTCCAGAAGATTGATGACACCCCACACAGCAAGACCTGCTCCAAGGGCGATGACAAGGACTTTTAATACGTTAATGGCTTCTGTGAAAAATTCCATAGATTGTTTCCTCCTTTTAAATTCGTTATTTGAATGGATGCTATCCAGATATATGACGGAGCCTTTTAGCTCCGGCTGGACAAAGCAAATGCCTGCCGATACAGGCTGAAAAATAAAAATTCCCTCTCCGCGCTGTGCAAGGCACAAAACGGAAAGGGAGGTCAGGGCGTCTGCTCGGATTCAAACTCATACAGCTCATAGGATTCGTTGGGTTTGACCTTGAGCCGGGTAGACAGAAACCGGGCGATGTCAAAAGCATTCTTTTCATCGGCGTCGGCCAGATATTTGTAATTCTTGTGCCGTGTAAGGTCGTATTTGTCACTGAAAAAGGGTCTGACGCCGCGAAGCTGCAAAATGCACTTGGAACCGTCCATCACGGCCAGTTCATCCATACTCATCAGTTCCTTGCCCAGCTTCTGAAAGTTCTTGCCGTAGGATGGCGAATTGCCTCTGGTTTCGCTGTTGTTAAACATGTCGATGGTTTCTTTGCCCAGACTTTCGGTCAGGTCCTTGAGGGTGGTTTTTTCCGCACCGCCCAGGAAAATCCGGGCGTCCATATTGCCCACAATCGTATCACAGGCATCCTTATACAAGCTTTTGAGCTGGCTCTGTGCCTGCAAAATGACGCAGGCCGAAATCTCGCGGCTTCGTATGGTGGCAATGAGCTTATCAAACTTTGGAATCTGCCCGATGTTCGCAAATTCGTCTAAGAGGCATCGCACATGCACCGGCAGGCGGCCGCCGTATTCGTTGTCGGCCTTATCGCACAGGAGGTTAAAAAGCTGGCTGTACATGAGGGCGGCAATAAAGGAAAAACTGTCGTCCGTATCCGAAATGATAATGAACAAGGCGGTCTTGCGGTCGCCCAGCGTATCCAGCTCCATCTCGTCGTAAGCAATCAGCTCCCGCAGCTCTTTTATGTCGAACGGAGCTAGTCTGGCTCCGCAGGAAATCAGGATGGATTTTGCTGTTTTTCCCGCCGCCAGCTTATATTTTCGATACTGCCGCACGGCGAAATGCTGCGGTGAACGCTCCTCCAGCGCGTCGAACATGAAATCAACCGCATTTTTATAGGATTCGTCATCCTCTCTGACCTCCATGGCGTTAATCATTTCCACCAGCGTATTCATGTTGCGCTCCCGGTCGGGGGCTTCATAGTGGATATAGCCGATCAAAGCGCAGTACAACAACGTTTCTGCCTTGACCCAGAAGTCGTCCCCGGATTTCCCCTCGCCCTTGGTGTTGGCTACCAAAGCCGTAACCAGCTTGAGAATATCCTTTTCCGAGCGGATGTATTGGAACGGGTTATAATGCATGGATTTGGCAAAATCAATGGTGTTCAGCACCTTGATCCGGTAGCCGAACCGCTGGAGCATCTTCCCGCACTCAATGAGGACGGTGCCCTTGGGATCGGTGCAGACATAGGACACCGGGTATTTCTCCGACTGGCACTGCATGAGGTTTGGCTTGAGCCAGAACCTGGTCTTACCGGAGCCGGAGCCGCCTACAATCAGCACATTTTTATTCCGGGCATATTTGGCCGGTCGCGGTCTGCCGTTCATGGTCAGTCCCTCGGTCTGCGTCAGAATAATGTTGTTATCGGGATTCTCGTCCATATATGGCTTGATGTCTTTTTCCGTACCCCACCGGGCGGAGCCGTATTCTATGTCCTTGCGCCACTTCTTGGCGTTCTTCTTTTTAAAATACACAATGCCGTAGATGGCGGCGGTGCCCGCAAGACCGGACAGCAGATCGTGGGGATCGAAAGACGGTACGGGGCTTGCCAGTGCCGTGTCCAGCCTGCCGACACAGAGAATCAGCTGCTGGATAACATCACCTCCGGCCGCCAGCCGCCATGCTCCGCCCACCTTATTGCAGAACCAGAATACCAGCACATAGGGAATATTGGGCAGTACCCGCTTTTTCACCAGCGGGAACCAATCGGGAACGCGGTGCTTCATAGCTCATGACCTCCCCGATCTTTGTTTTTCACCCGGTCGGTGACCTGATTCTTCGCAAGCTCCTTCATCCTGCGCAGCGTACCCAGCACGGAGGGCTTTTCAGCGGTTTTGCTAAGCGTTTTCCGGCTGTATTCCGAAAAGGCCGCCGTCAGCGACTCTGTCTGCCGCGCCTTAAAATACACCGTATATTTGGGCGGGACGGTGGCTGCGTCTTTTTCAACGTGATAGCTGACGCCGTGCTTGCGGGCCACGCGGTCAAAATCCCGGATTCGTCCCATGACCTCAATATTGGAGGTATCCCCGCCCAGCGTCCGGTTCAGGCGGCGCAGGCTCTGACGGCCGGACTTGGGTGTATCGCGGGATTTTTTCATCTGCCGCAGAGCGGCGGCCATGGCCTTTGCCAGCACTCGGCTTGTCAGCTTGGCTGTCTTTATGGAGAGCGCCACGGTTTTTTCGTTCACTTGTTCTTGAATGGCTCCTCAACTCCTTTCTTCCTGATTTCTATAACATGGGGCTTTAGAGGGAGGTGACCGGGCATGGCCGGGAAATGCAAACGCCGTCATGAATCGGCCTCCTCGGGATTCGGAGTGCGGGTCATACCCGGCAGGATGCCGCATTCCCGCAGGGTTTCATACAGGAACAGGCGTCCTGCCTGTGTCCAGTAGGTGCGCGTCGAAGCTGCGGTTTCATTGATGTAATAAGTGCGGGTGCGGGTATATCCCTGATCCGCATAACGCTGATACGGGAGCCAGATGCCGCCCACACGATACTGAATGCCAAGCCGGTGCAGGAGCTGGTTGAAGGCGACGGCTGACATGCCGTAATCCTTGGCGATGATGCTCACCGGCATCACCTGGGGGCACTGGAGCAAAAGCTCGCAGTAGCGTGCCTTTGGCAGTGCCGCGTCCAGCCGCTCCCGGAGCCGGTCGTTTTCCGCCTGTTCCTCCAGCAGCGTTTCCAGCATAACCTGAGAAAAATCACTGCTGGACAGCATCTGTTCGATGACCTCCGGTGTAATGTATGCCCCATGCCTGCGGAGGGAGGGTAAAATCTCCGATGTCACCCAGCGCTTGAACTTTTTAGCTGTCGGCAGCTTGCTGGACAGTATCAGGGAATATAAGCCTGACTCGTTGATGATGAGCAGCTTTTGTGTTCCTCCGGGGGTTACCATTTCGGTAACCCCTTGGTCTTCCTCATCAACGTGGCGTTTTACATCTCTTGTGACATTGGAATAGCCCAGAGCCGCCGCAACATCTTTGCCAATGAACCAGGGCTGACCCTCAATCTCCAGAACCCGAACCTTACCAAACTCCTCGCTGTGAAATTGTTGCAGTTTGTTTTCCATGCTGTTTTCTCTCCTCTCAAATAGAATGATCCGCCCTGGGGCGGCATGGCCGTTCCTGTTCTCTGGTCCGGTGCCGGAGGAACAGCAGCGTATCGTTGTAATCCTTTCCTACAGGCGGCGGTGCGCGTCCAAAGGCAATATGGGAAAACGTATCCTTACCGGACAATCCGGCGATTCGCTTCCCCAGCCGTTCACCGGCCTCGTCATTGTCCGTACAGATCAAGCAGTCGGTGACGCCGGGATGCCGCTCCAGAAAATATTCCACCGCCAGAATGGAGGTGCCGCCTGTTGCCAGCCGCCAGCCGTCAAAAGCGTCATAGCCCTGCTTCCACATGCTCTGATGGGAAAGGGAATCTATCGGTGCTTCAAATATTGCAAGCCGGTGGCCGTTTTCCGCATTGGCCGGGGGCAGAAGAAAGCCATAGCGTTTATCGCTGCCGTCCAAATCCCGCCGAAACTGCCCGGATATACCGCGCATACAGCCAAAGCGGGTTTTGCCCTGCTCATTCTTGCCGGTAAACACACAGTTGTGATTCAGGGCGCTTTCATATAAAATCCCGGCACGGATGCAGGCTGCGATTATCTCACGGTCAATGCCCCGGCCTTGCAGATACGCGCTCACGCGGTCATTGTTCCGGTTGCGCGGCGGCAGCTTAAAGGGCAGCCTTTTCTCCGGCTTAGGGACTGGCGGGGCATAAGACAAGGAAAGATCGTCGCAGAGGGTACGAACGGCCTCCACAAAGCTCAGATTCCGCACGTCAATCAGATAATTGAGTGCCGTTGCGGTTTTTCTCCCGTAATCACGGCTGTTCCAGCACCATTTCCCATTGGAGATCACAAAGCTGTCGTGGTCGCGCAGGACATATCGGTTCGGCCCCTGCCGGACAAGGTTCTGCGGTTCATGACGCTGCATATATGCGAGAATATCTACCTGCTTTGCCTGCGCGATCTGTTCCTCGGTTACGCCGGGCAAGGTATATCACCGAAAACCTTTTGCCCTTTGGAACATCCTTGGAGCCGATTGTAAATCCTTGTGTTTTGCGTCATGCCGCAGCCTCCTTTCATTGTTGTGAAAAGCAAAAAAGCCCCGGCACGGACGGCATATACCGTTCGCACCAGAGCAATGGGGGAATGAAAAAAACAGAGCGTCCGCTTTTACACGAACGCCCTGCCTGTTCTGTTATTCATTGGCGGCGCGCTTTCTGCGCCAGCCTTCCAGCAGCTTCAAAATGACGGTTTCCATCTGCTTGGGAGTGTATTCGGATGGGAAATATTCCGACAATCGGCTTCCGGTCAGAGTGATTTTTGCGGGCGGCTTCTTTTCCTCGCCCATGATTTCGTCCAGAAGCGCTCCCGTGAGAGTGCCTGCCTGACTGTACTTTTTCAGCCGAAGCGCCTGGGAATGGGAGGGGGTCGCTTCATATTTCGCCATACAATCCAGAAGTGCCGACTGCTCTTTGCGGGAGAGATAGGAAAGCTCCACGGCAGGGTTAAAGGCGATCTTGCCCCCATCGGTCCTATCCAGCAGGCCAGGCACCAGCTCGGTGAGGCGAATGTAACGGAATATCTGACTTTTGCTTTCTCCTGCCTGCTTGGCAACCATATCCGCGGACAGGGTGCCGGGTACAACGCCCTCCAGCTTCACACCTCGATGATTGAGGGCTTCCAGCTTCATACGGTATGCCCATGCCTTTTCACTGGGCAGAAGCGTTTCCCGCTGGAGGTTGGTATCCACCATAATAATGGTCGCTTCATCATCGTCCATTTCGCGGATAATGACTGGCATGGTGGCTTTTCCGGCCAACTCACAGGCGCGCTTGCGGCGATGCCCTGCAACAATTTCATATCCGCCCTCCGGCCGGGGTCGCACAATACCGGGCACAAGTACGCCGTATTTCTTTACGCTTTCGGCGGTTTCCTGCATACCTTCGTCGTCCCGCACCTGAAAGGGGTGGTTTTCAAAGGAAAACAGTTCGTTCAGGGGAACCTCCTGCACCTGTTCCACAGAGGTCTGTACGGCAGGGCCAATCTGAAAGATATCATCATAGCTGGCGAGAGCCAGCGTTCCTTTTGTTTTAGGCACTGGCAAGCACCTCCCTTACATGGGGGTCGCAGGAGGCAAGGAGCTTCTCCGTCAGGCTTTCATAGGCGGCGGCAACCTTGCCGTTGGGGTCATGTGCATAAATGCTTTTACCCAGCTTGGCAATTTCCGAGGCTCTTACCGAACGAGGGATTTTTCCGAATATCCGCAGCTTATCCCCATAGGCCGCTGTCAGTGTTTCAATAATTTCCCGCGCGTCGTTGGTGCGCTCGTTGACCATTGTGAGAAGAATGCCGGTGATGGTAAGCTCCGGATTGATCTGGCGGCGCACACGGGCTACAGTTTTGAGCAGAAGCTCCAGTCCCTTTGCGGGCAGATATTCCGCCTGTACGGGAATGAGAACGGAATCCGCCGCCGCAAGGGCGTTCACCGTCAGCATTCCCAGCGAGGGGGAGGTGTCTACGAGAATAAAATCATACAGCGGCTTTACGGCTTCAACATATTGCCGCAGGATGGTTTCGCGGCTCATGGCATTGACGAGAGAAATTTCTACCCCGGAAAGCTCAATGCTAGCAGGCATAAGATCAACGCCTTCGATCTGGCGGATGATCCCCTCCGATACCGGCATAGGATTTTCCTGTAATATCCCGTTCATAACATTTGCGAGGGTGACGGGCAGTTCCTCCGGCTTTGGAAAGCCGAGGCTGATAGTAAGCGATGCTTGTGGGTCGGTATCCAACAAAAGAACCTTTTTCCCCTTACGGGCAAGACCAAAACCTAAGCTGGAGGTTGTAACTGATTTTCCGACACCGCCTTTTTGATTGGATATGCTAATTACAGTTGCCAAATAGTATCCCTTCCTTTCCCGAAGAATTTCGGCGCTAACATAACAAACAGTTTTTCCGCATGGTTTTTACGTTAGTTTTCTCTTTGGAAAAAGAATGAAAAAATAACGACGAACCTATGAAAACCCTTTGTTTATGCGGATTTCTGGTTTCGTCGTTATTATACTATAAGGGCATACCTTCGCTACACTGTCCCTACAAAACGGCATGGATGTGAAAACCCTCTCCGCCATGCTGGGGCATGTGTCGGCAGCCACCACGCTGGACATCTACACCCACATCACCGACGATATGCGCCACGCAGCCGCCGCTAACATCGACCGTGGCATCGGCAAGGTGGAGCCACAGCAGGACGATACAGGGGCAGAAAAGCCGAAGATGACCGACTTCAAGCCCTATCTGGGCCGCCAACGCAAGCCCGGCACCGGCTGCATCAGCGAGATCAACGACTACCTGTTTGAGGGGCGGTACTCCCCCATGTGGCCCGACGGCAAGAAGCACGCAAGGAATGTGTATGCCCACACTCTCGAGGAATGCGAAGAAAAGCTGGGCGGGTTAATTGCTAAGATGAAGGCTGAGATCACCATGTTGAAAGCAGCGAAACAATGTTCAATAACACAGCGATAACCAAGGTAATACAGACGGCTTAGAGGCTATTCCGAATTAGGCTATCAGGTAAAAATCAGCGAGCAGGATGACAACACCAGCAAAAATTTACGACAGTCAGGAATGCGCCGCCGCCTTTGCTGAAGACCTGTCCAATACCGCAAGAAGCATTCTGATTGTCAGTCCCTACATCCAGGAAAACCGCATTACACGACTTCTACCTATTCTGGAAAACGTGGTGTCGTCCAGTGTTCGCGTTACCGTTTATACGAAAGTCCTCGAAAGCTATAATCCCGATCAGGAGCCCGGAATTGCGTCTGCAATTGCCATGCTGAAAAACGCAGGAATTTCCGTTGCTATGCAGGCAAATCTGCAACAGCACTATGCCATTATTGATGAAAGTACCGTTTGGTACGGCAATATTAATTTCTTGGCATTCGGAAGAAAGAACGCGGATACTCTGCGGTTTGAAAATGCTGAGATTGCCGGAGAGCTTTTGGAAATATAATAAGGTATACTAAGGGGCCTGTTGACACTACCGGAAATATCTGCAGAATCTGCTCCTATCGAGTTAAATTCTGCGTTGCTGCAAATAAAGGAAAACGCCATCGGGAGCATACATGTAACCGATGGCGTTATTCTGTAAATCTCACTCACAATCGTTTGCCTTTTATGTGAGTGAGTTGCATGATGGTAATGAACCTTAAGTTAGATCCCTTGATAGCCCAGCGAGCCATCCATGAGCGCAACACAAGGATATAGCATACTTTAAATTGATTTCAACTCAAGAGAATAATGCCGGTAACGCCACTAAAGTTTGTAGACTTCTTGATCGGGACGAACTCATTTGAAGGCAATGAACAGATAGCAGGCACATCTCAGCACGAGATTAATCAAATTTAAAAATTTTGCATAGCCAAGATGGGACTGGCACCAAACGTCAGTTGCAGAAGCCTTGACAAATTTATGATTGTCTTCAATATAAGTGCTACAGTTGTAGCTACGCGATCAAATGTAGTAGCTATTTACATTTCAAAAAAGTAATTGAGATATGCCTGAAGCATTTGATCTTTGTCTAGCAGTGGAATATCCCTGGCATCTGCAGGATTGATTGGATCGCTCTGATTACGAATCAGAAAGTCTGCAAGACTTTTTAAAGAACCGCAGACCCGTTCAATGCCCTCACTGCCCTCGTCATCATGAAGCCTGTCTTTGCTGATGCATTTTCCATTTTTATCCACGATAAAGGATTCCAAATTACTGCTGCATCCATCATCATCATAAGTAGGATGCTTTAGATCTTTGAGAGCATCTCCCAATCCATAAAAGTAAATTCCTTGGAATGTAACAACATAAGTTGTCGTTCCATCATCATTTTCCTGACTGCCTAAAAGCGTAAGGGCAGGAAACACAAGGTCCGTGCTACCCTTACCCAATACGTCCTCTCCTAAAACAGAATTGTTAAATTGACCCACAGCCAAGTTGTAGAGAGTGGCGTCTGTTCCGGTCAGGCCGAAGGTATCAGCCGTTGGAATTGGAAACTCATTTGAATAGATTTTTCCGCCCACGTGAATCTTTTTAGGCGTATTTTGCTGTGCCGGAGTGCCTGACGATACTGAATTTGACGATGCATTAGATGAAGAAGTCGGTTCCATAGATGTGCTTGGCTCTGTTACGCCTGATGATATACCAGACGAAGAATTTGTTTGATCAGCATTGCCTCCACAACCCGCGAGAAAAAGAATACCAATGGTTAAAAGAAGAACGACACTTTTTTTAAAAAAAGTCTGATTAAGCATAATTAGCAACAACCCTTCCTTTTTTATTCAAAGCTCAATTGTCTTTTACATGACAGTACACTACTTCTGATCAAGGGCCTGTACCAATGTTATCATAATGGCTACTTCTCTTTAGAAAAGATCTATACTGCGATTCCTGCGATACCGTGTCGTAGCCACATCACAATTTCAAAGCTGTTAAATCTTTGGTACAAAATGTAGTGATGGGAGATGGGAGATGGCAAATGATCATCTCCCATCACTCTTTAAGAATATTTAAAAATTATTGTGGAGTCCACGTGCCAGTATGAGAATCCCAAACCGGAATATAGAAATCCATAACCGTTTTGTAATAATTGCTCATTTTTATATTGCAATGGTCAGTCGTATGCGCACTATAATAGGCAGTTTGCCCATCATTACTTGTGATAATGCCGACATGAGCCTCATCAGTGAGAGATGATGGAAAATACATGATGCTCCCGGCGAAAGCGCGATTCCACGTACCAGTTCCAGCATGGAACACAATATCATTATCGAGCATATAGTCAGTAATCCCATAGTGACCCGGTGATTTTCTGGGGCCACCAGTCAATCTCCAGCAGCTTGAATCATCATACCACACACCATCCTGTGCTACTCCTCCTGCGCTATAGCACTGAGAAACAAAGTTTGCACAATCCGAAGAATAGTGCGCATATTTGCTTCCGTCGGGCCTATGTCCAGTCGGGAAATTGCTCTCTTGTTTCGCATAATAAGCCGCATCTACACGATCTAATTCTTGTGCTCTTGACGTGCTTGACGCTCTGACCCCTCTGACCTGATTGCTGCTATTGCCAGAGATGATATTGCTTACGTCATTACGAGCATTTTCCATGACCTCCTGCGCAGTAGGCACAAAAGAAGACAACGGCTCATCAACGTAAACTGCACGGCTAGCAGAAGAGTGAAGTTCATCGTATGTGTGAACCTTGACTTCCGCATTTTCGACTGAAAGCGTGTTCAAAAATTCATTGGAATTAATATCGGAATTGCTGGATTTCAGCAACAGCGGAACAGACACAATAAATTCTGCGTTGTGAGAAAGTTCTTTTCCGATATGTTCACGCTCCAATTCTCCACGCCAAATGGTCAGATAATCGTTAGCTCTTTGAAGCTCGCTTTCATCGGTCAGGTCCTCCATTGCGGCCAAAACACCCTGAATATACGGAGCATCATCCGGGGTTTTCGCTTTGATTTGAGTGGTATAAGAAACATCGACTACATAATTTACTTCGCCTGAGGTCGCTTCAACATTTGTGATTTCTCCAGAAACGTTGGTAACGTCATAGTAATCCTCAAGAAGTTGTGTTGTAGTATTACATGCTAAATTAGTAACATTGTTCTGGGTTACATGGGGTGCACTATCGTTCTCTACTGCAAACGCCGGAACGCACAGGGACATGCACATCACCACTGCCAGAGCCAAACTCATCATTTTCTTTTTCATGTTATACCTCTTTTCTCATTTTGTAAAGAATCCGCCGGAATAGAGATATACAAAATGTCATTGCGATAATACTTACTGCATTGGTCTGCTCTTTTCGTGCCCCCGGGGGGTGGGATCGTCGGTTTCGGGTCCCTTCATAATAATAGTGTCTGGAAAACCGAAAAAGCGGACAAACATTTAATATTTTTTGAAATGCTTTGCTTTTCATGTGCTGTTACTGGCTTTGCCGAGATCGGCAGGCCAGCGGTATGTTAAACCAGCGCGAGACGCATTCTGAGAAACGAATAAGGGACAGAGCCGCGGCTCTGTCCCTTATGGGGTGGGTTGGGTTTGCGTTCAGGCGCGAGAACCGCCCATATGTTCTGATTAAAATTCGTTGTATCGGCTTACTTTACCAATCCTCAAACATAAATAGCAATTCAGAGGAATCAGCACTGATTCCAACCAGACTGATTTCGCCGTGGTTCCAGTTGTTTTCCTTATAGGGCTTTTGATAAATTACATAAACCGTCAAATCGGACGGTATCCCTTTTTCAGCATAGTCGAACACTGTCAGGGATTCCGCATAAACCCCCATGGATTTTGCGTCCGTCTGCGTGGGAGAACCGGACCAAACCGCCCTCTGTGTGGCCGCTTGCTGATACGCTTGAACGGAGTCAAGGTTCGTCTGGTACTTCAGGCATAGAGACGTGCCACCCATGTCAGAGTCATAGGAAAAATGTACTTTCTCAGCGGACTTCGGAATCTCATCGGGAAAAAGAGCCAGCGCGGAAGTCCCCGGATAATTTAAGGATTGAAGAACGGAGGGATAATCCTCCGGGTCCTGTGTTGATGGATTAGCGGCATTTATGGCAGTGCGGAACAGGAGCATCAAAAATAGGCACAAAAATAATATAACTAACACGATTACCGTGCTTTTTACGGTTCTTTTCTTCACGGTATCCTCCATAGTTGCTAATTAGTTAGCAGGAACCTCAAATAAATGCAACATTATAATAACCTGTGACTAATCATGATCGTTTCCTGTGTAGCAAGGCGCAAATCCTGTGATTTGCGCCTTGCTACACGCAGAATTGAAAATAAAGGCTTCTGACAAAATTAGAGGTTATAGACTGTGGTATAGAACGGCAGGATTTCTCCTCTATCCTGAGCCAATGCTAAGAAGTTTGTTGCTGTCTCGGCCAACTCGTCGTAACGATCGTTATAGTCAAAATCATAGCGGTCAGAGAGCGTGATTTGCTTTGTGCTGTCGTTCCTCGTCCAATTGTAGAGATGAATGGCATAATATAGATCTTGAGAGCTATTCTTAGTGCTAAATGTACCACTCCCGCTGCTGGGGTAGCCATTCCTATAGGTATTCCAGCAGGATTGCTGACGAAGTGCAGTTACCATTTCAGGAATGTAAATTGAATCAAGTTTATTGTTATCTTCCATATGAATTAACAATTCTGCAGACAGATAACAACTTTGGGTATTAAAATACGTCACAATTGCCGCTATACCAACTTTTGTGGCGCCACTCGCACTTGTGAGAGCTACACCATTACGTTGATAGTTTATGTATGTGTTCATTAAATCATTGGCAGAGTTAATTAAAGCTTGAAGTTTCTGATACGATTCCGCATTACAATTTTCCTGCTTAGCTCGAAACACATTGATTAACTCTGTCATTTCTGCTTCAACGCTGGTACCTTCTATCGTGAGCGCATCTTAAATTGCGAGAACGGTTTCTTGACATGATTTTTCCAATCCGATATCAGAGGTTCCGGGAGTCGTGTTTAACACGCTTGCAAACGCCGGGACACACAGGGACAGGCACATCACCAGTGCCAGAGCCAACCTCATCTTTTCTTGTTCATGTTATACCGCTTTTCTCATTTTGTAAAGAATCCGACGGGATAAAGATATACAAAATGTCATTGCGATAATACTTACTGCATCGGTCTGCTCTTTTCGTGCCCTCGGTGGCATGGGTGCGTCGGGTTTGTGTTCCTTTGTAATACTAGTGTCCCAAAAGCAGGAAACGGCGACATTCTTCTTCAAAATTCCTTATTTCTTTATGGGTTGGTTATGCTGGGTTGTAAATCATTTGCTTTCTTTGGTGAAGACAGCCTCTAAACTAGCATTCAGGCGACCCTTTCGGGTCGCCTGAATTACAAGTGGTGAACTATCTATCCGATTTCACTTTTGCAACCTTGCTACAAAAAACTTATATGCTCCTGTAAAAATTTTTTGTACAGCCGTGATAGCAATCGCAGTAAACACCCATATAATGGTGGTTTTGTTTATAATGACAATGAGCACAAAAAGGAGTACACTTACGAAGCAAAGCATCGCCTGCAAATATAAAAACATGCGTCTTTTGGCTCCCGTAATATTAGTATAAACATCAGTTTTATTTATATTTCGTAATATGGTACATATAGAGAGCAGGCATTTGTATTGAGTGCTTGCTCTCTATATGTACCATAATAAGAAAAACAAACTTGTCCATAAACACAAAAACGAGGAACAGGCAGATTTGAAAGCTCCCCAGCCCAAACGGGCGGGTCATAGATTCCTGCGGGTCCTTGCAGTTGCTGCCGCCATTATTTGCTTGTGCGCAGTCACTGCGAGTGCGTTTGAAATTAACATCTTTAAGATGTTTGCGCAGTGGACGCAGGAAATTTTCCAATTCCATACCGAAGAAGTTTCGTCGCAGGGAGCGGAGTATGCCTCCGGTACCATGTTGGATACAAGCCAGACATTGGAAGGCGCATTGATAGAAGCGGGCATCACACAGCCCGCTTCGCCAAAGTGGATTCCGGAAGGTTTTGCTTTTTCCGGCGTGAAGTCCTATTTAGACATTGGGGAACCAATGTATACCGCGCTTTATGAAGATGAAACAACAGACCATACGATTATTGTATCTGTAAATGTGCATCAAAAGCCACAAGCCTCTGTGCAGGAAAAGGATGACAGTCAGGTCACTGTATATACCGCAGGCGGTATAGATCATTACTTTATGCAAAACGAGGGCGTGTTGTCTGCTACATGGTTTGTGGGTAATTTGGAGTGCAAAATCAGTGGTGATGTTTCGGAAAGCGAGATGGAAACTATGATCAATTCTATTTATGAGGAGTAAATTGAATTGAAAAAGGTTGTTTCAAGAAGCATGTCTCTGTTTCTAATATTGCTCTTTACATTCAGTCTTTGCGTCCCAGCAAGCGCCAGTGTGCCTATTCTTCGTTCCAGCAGATATTTAAATTCATATGACGGCGTAGTCACCCGCGAAGGCGGCGGAACAATCAAAATTTCTTTTACTGTCATCGGCACTCGCGTGATTGATGAAATCGGCGCAAGTCAAATTGTTGTGGAAAAGCAAAGCGGAAATTACTGGATTCCTGTAAAAACGTATAGTAATACGAAGAATCCCAAACTTTCCACTACAAACGATTATTCTTATGCCAACTATGTCCTGTACGACGGGGAGGCTGGAGTTAACTATCGCGCTGAAATCACAGTGTTTGGAAATACGGATTATCGGACAATTACAACCTCATCTCAGAGGGCTTAATTATCTTGGAACAAGGCGCTCCGGCTATATGGCCTGAGCGCCTTTCCTTTTAAATGCATTTTAGCCGTAATACCGACCGCAAGAGGGCCCCCACAATTCCGATTTTCACAAAAAATCCAAACGTGTGGAGGCCCTTTATGACAACTATAAACTTGCGGGACTATTACATAGAAGATCAGACTATCGAGGTTTCAGATGAAGTGGCCGAAGATCTGCGTTCGGACAAACTGTATGATCGAAGCATATGTAGGTGAACACTCAATGGACAAGGCAGTATCATAAAAGCTTGTGGCTGATTTGTTGATCGTTATCAATATAGCGAAATATCGCTAGCCAAAACGCGAATTCTGCGCCGCTATAAGCAAAGAAAAAATCCGCTGAAATCAACAATTTCAGCGGACTTTTGGTCCGAGTGCAGAGATTCGAACTCTGGGCCTCCTGGTCCCAAACCAGGCGCGCTACCAACTGCGCTACACCCGGATATTTAATTTTTCGGTAGCTTTTCATCCGTGCAGAAATCAAGAAAACCACCGTGTGTCAACGGCTTCCGGCGTTTCGTTTTTGCCTGCCCCGGATACCGGCACGGCACTCCCAAACCACCCGCGATGTCGGCCGGCCTGCCCGAATCCTGTACTTGCCTTATATAGCATCGGCGCGATACAGCCATTGTAACATATCATATATAATCGCTGCCGCTTTGCTATTATACCAGCAGTGAGGGCAGAGTTCAAGAAAAATTACACGTTTTGTCGCTCCGCCCCCTGCGTACATATTTGAATTTGCAGGGCAACGCTCAGACAATCCCTTTAATTTCATCCAAATTTGCACTGCACAACGCATCCAGATTGTCAAAAATTTTCTCAGGGGTCCAGTCCCACCATTTCAGACGCAGCAGATAGTCTGTCAGCTCATCTTCAAACCGCTTGCGCAAAATCTTGCAGGGATTTCCCCCGGCAACAGTATAGGGTGGAACATCTCTTGTGACCACAGAGTTTGCCGCAATAATTGCTCCGTCCCCGATGTGCACGCCGGGCATCACAGTGACATTCTGCCCAATCCACACGTCGTTTCCCACCACGGTATCCCCCTTAAAGGGCAGGTCTTCCAGCGCCGGGGTAGCTTTCTCCCAGCCGCCGCCCATGATGTTGAAGGGATATGTGGTAACGCTGCACATGCGGTGATTCGCGCCGTTCATCACAAACTCAATACCCTTGGCAATGGCGCAGAACTTTCCAATAATCAGCCGATCACCCAAAAACTCATAATGGTGGGTAACGTGGCTCTCAAACTGCTCCGGGCCTGTATTGTCGTCGTAGTAGGTATACTCCCCCACCAAAATATTGGGCCGGGTGACGATATTTTTTATAAAGCATACGCTTTTGATGGCCTCGTTGGGATAAATTGCGTTAGGATTTGGTCCGTATTGCATTTCAAACCACCTCTTTCATTCGTCCCTCCAGCCTTGGTGCGGCATTCCTGCCCGCCCCTCGGCTAACAATGCTCATCCCTTTCCAGCATGTGTTCGGCTCCCTTATAATAACACACTTATGAGCGCAGGTAAAGGCATGACTTCCCTTTCAGGACGCCATGCCTTTTTCCGCTTTATGGAACACCCGGTTTCCCGTTCCTCCCGCATTGCTTTAAATAAACAGATTCACGTTGGACTCCTCCGCGTCGCCCAGATACGCGCCCACGCCACCCAGCTCCACGCCCTCGATCAGCTCTTCTTCCTTGATGCCCATGACATCCATGCTCATGGTGCAGGCCACAATTTTCACGCCCTGCCCCATAGCCTTATGAATCAAAGCCTCCAGAGAGTCTACATTTTTGTCATTCATAATTTTTTTCATCATGGCAGTGCCCATGCCCGCCATATTCATCCGGGAAAGTTTCAGCTTTTCGCTGCCCCGGGGAAGCATTCCGCCAAACATAGATTCCATAAAGGTCTTCTTTATCGGCTGTTTTTCCGACTTGCGCAGGGCCGTCAGCCCCCAGAAGGTGAAGAACATGGTCACGGGACGGCCCATGGCCGCCGCGCCGTTGGCGATGATGAAACTGGCCAGCACCTTATCCAAATCACCGGAGAAGACGATGATGGTCTTCCCTTGAGGCGCGATGACCTGCGTTTCCGGGGCGGCAGGGGCAGCGGCCCCGCTTGCCGGGACAGTTGCCACAGGTTCCGCCATACCCTTGCGCACCAGCGCCACATAATCCGTCCCCCGGCGCTCACTGACAATTAGCGCGTTTCCCGTGCGGCGACACCAAGCCCCAATGTCCTTTACAAAGCCGGGGTCGGAAGCGGTGACCTCCAGCGTTTCCCCGTCTCCCATCTCCTTCATAGTTTCAAATACCTTCATAATCGGGCCGGGACATTGCAGTCCGTTGCAGTCCAGCCGGATCGTCTCTTTGGGTGTGCTTGGTGAGGCGCTTGCCGCCTCCTGTCCGCTGTCCGTCACCGCCGGGGCCGCCTGAGAAGTCTCCCCAAACTGCCGATAATGGGTAGACTGGTAGAACCGTGTCCCGGCGGGATACAGTAGGATATTGGTAAAGCCCTTTTGCATCAGGACGCGGGCGGCGTTATAGGACCGCACACCGATTGCACAGAATACCAGAATGGGCTTCGTGCGGTCCACCTCGTCCAGCCGGTCCCGCAGCTCTCCAAGAGGAATGTGAAGGGCGTCTTCCAGCGGAAACGCCATCCGCTCCGCGTCTTCCCGTACGTCCAACAAAACCGCATCAGGCAACGTTTCCACCGCGTCCCAATCCGAAAAGCAGATTTTTCCTGCAAGCACGTTTTCCGCTGTAAAGCCCAGCATATTGACAGGGTCCTTGGCAGAGGAATAGGGCGGGGCATAGGCCAGCTCCAGCTCCGTCAGCTCCCGGACGCCGCCGCCCAGCCGCAGGGTTGCCGCGATGGTGTCAATCCGTTTGTCTACGCCGTCATAGCCCACAATCTGCGCGCCGAACAGCATCTTCCCATCCATGGAGAACAACAGCTTCAAAAACATGGGCACCGCGCCAGGGTAATAGCCTGCGTGGGAATTCTGGGTAATTACGGCCCGCTCATAGTCCCGGCCTTGAATCATACCACGCTGTGTAAGCGTCTTTTCGTTCACACCCGTTGTTCCGGCGGTGAGGTCGAACACCTTGAAAATAGAGGTACTTTGCGCGCCCCGGTAAACAGAACTGCCGCCTGCGATATTGTCCGCCGCGATGCGCCCCTGCTTGTTGGCAGGGCCTGCCAGCGGAGCCATGGCCCGCCCGCCGAACACCAACTCGCCTACCTCCGCAATGTCGCCCACGGCATAAATATCCGGATCCGTCGTACGCAGAGAATCGTCTACCACCACGCCGCCGCGCTGGTTCAGCTCCAGCCCCGCCGCCTTGGCCAGCTCGTTGTTGGGGCGCACGCCGATGGATAACACCACAAAATCCACGGTGACCTCCCGCCCGCTTTTTAAAACGATGGTCACCTTCCTGCCATCATCCCGGAAAGAGTCCACCCCGTCGCCAAGGGACAGGTGCACGCCGTTTGCCTCGATGTTTTCGTGCAGAACCTGGGCCATTTCGTAGTCCATAGGCGCCATCACCTGATCCAGCATTTCCACAATGGTGGTGTCCAGCCCCGAATGGTGAAGGTTTTCCGCCACCTCCAGCCCGATGAAGCCGCCGCCGATGACCGCAGCCGAGCGTGCGCCGCTCTCCCGGGCCATGGCCCGCAGCCGGTCTGTGTCCGGCACGGTCCAAAGCGTACGGATACGGGGCGAATCAATGCCGGGAATGGGTGGGCGGATGGGAGAGGAGCCGGTGGCCAGCACCAAATGGTCGTAAGGCTCCTGATAAACCTCGCCCGTGACAAGGTTTTTAATTTCCACGGTCTTTTTCTCCCGGTCAATAGAAAGCGCCTCATTCTGCGTGCGCACATCCACCCGGAACCGTTGGCGCATCACCTCGGGCTTTTGCACCAGCAGCGCGTCCCGGGAGCGAATCACATCTCCCACGTAATAAGGCAGGCCGCAGTTGGCGTAGGATATGTATTCCCCCCGCTCCAGCAGAATAATTTCGGCCTCCTCATCCAGCCGGCGCAGCCGCGCCGCGCAGCTGGCCCCTCCGGCAACGCCGCCGATGATCACGACCTTTGACATAGCTTCTCCTCCTTGCCGTGCGGCCTCTCCGGGCGCACGTCTATTTTTTAACAGTATATGCCCACCGGAGCGGTTCTTCTGTGACGTTGTCACCGTCAGCGGTGGATGTCTACCGGGTTAAAAAATTGACAGGCGAAAAATAACGGGTATAATCATAGTAATATCTAAAACAGGGGCCTTAAAGAAAGGCCGCCTTGACGGGAGGCGTTGGCGCATGGAGCTGGAGGAATATTTCCCGGTTTGGAAAGATTTAAGCGAGATGCAGCGGTCGCTGCTGGCAGGCGCAGCGGTGCGGCGCTTTGCGCCCAAGGGGACGCTTTTGCACGCCGGTGCCGCGGACTGCGTGGGGCTGATGATCGTGCGTTCCGGGCAGCTTCGGGCGTTTATTCTCTCCGACGAGGGGAAGGAAATCACCATTTACCGCCTGTTTGAGCGGGACATGTGCCTGTTTTCCGCCTCCTGCATCATGAAAAACATTCAATTCGACATTGCCGTGGAAACAGAGAAGGACACGGAGCTGTGGATCATTCCCTCGGACGTCTACAAGCGGCTTTCCGACAGCTCCCTTGCCGTGGCGAATTACACCAACCAGCTGATGGCCGCCCGATTTTCTGAGGTGATGTGGCTGGTGGAGCAGATTATGTGGAAGAGCTTTGACAAGCGCCTTGCTGAATTTCTGCTGACGGAAAGCACGCTGGACGGCGGCAATGTGCTGCGCATCACCCACGACAAAATTGCGGCCCATCTGGGCACGGCCCGGGAGGTAGTCACCCGGATGCTGCGCTATTTCCAGTCGGAGGGCATGGTAGCCCTCTCCCGGGGCGCGGTGGAGCTGACGGACCGGGACCGACTTCAGGCGCTGGCGGACTGAAAGAGCACGTTAAAAATTTCTGCGGTTGATTATGCCCCAAAATTGCGTCCTGGCATAATGTAAGAGGCTGAGGAATTCACTTCCTCAGCCCCTTATTTTGCATCGCCCGCAGGCGCTTGGTCTGTTTCAAAAAAGTCGTAGGGCAGGTTTCTTGACAGCGTTTACTCGCCCAGATATTTCATAATTGCCTCGCCCATATAATGGGCGGTGCCGGTGCCATAGCTGTCCAGCGTCTCTGCAAAACGGTCGTCCGCGCCGTACAGCTGCCCCATGTTCCGCAGCTTTTCCCGGTCGCAGCCGCCGTGGTAGGCGGCCATGTGGGCCTGCCATTTCTCCACCAGCGCCCGGGCCTCCGGGCAGCCGGGGTCATTTTCCGGGGCCAGATTTGCAAACGCCTGCGCCAGCCGGTCCGTTCCCGCCTGCTCGCCGCTGGCGCCGATATAGTCTGCCATCGCGTGTCCTCCTCAGCTTCCGCACTGGGCGGAAATTTTATTGAAAAATGTCAGGAGCTCCTCCATGGAGGTCTGCTCCTTCTCCGCTCCCGCCCGGTCCAGCACTGCCTGCCCCCGGTCCATCATCAGCAGCCGGTCGCCGTATTCCACGGCGTAGCGCAGGTTGTGGGTCACCATCATGGCGGTGAGCCGCTTCTCCCGCACGATTTTGTCCGTGAGAAGCATAATCACCTCGGCGGTTTTGGGGTCCAGTGCCGCCGTGTGCTCATCCAGAATCAAAAACCGCAGGGGCGTCATGGTAGCCATCAGCAGGGCCACCGCCTGCCGCTGTCCGCCGGAGAGGGACCCCATTTTCACGTTCAGCTTATCCTCCAGCCCCAGGCCCAGCCCCTCCAGCTCGGCGCGGTACCGGTCGATACGCCTTTTGTTTACGCCCCGGCCAAAGCCAAAGGACTTTCCCTTGTTGTCCGCAAGAGACAGGTTTTCCAGCATGGTCAGATTGGGGCACGTCCCCATGGACGGATTCTGGTACACCCGGCCCATGGTGGCATAGCGCTGAAAATCCTTCTTTCTAAGAATGCTCTCGCCCCCCACCAGCACGTCCCCGCTCTCCACGGCAATGGACCCGCAGATGATGTTCAGCAGAGACGTTTTTCCGGAGCCGTTGCTGCCCACGATGGACACAAACTGCCCGTCCGCTACGGAGAGGGAGAATTTGTCGAACAGGCATTGCTCCATCACGGAGCCGGGGTTGTAGATTTTCGTAACTTCCCGCACCTCAAGCATGGATGATCTCCTCTCCCTTCCGGCCCGAAGCCACCAGCACCAGCAAAAACAGCACGGCGGTGATCAGCTTCATCATATTGGGGGGCAGGCCCAGGCTCAGCGCCAGAGCGATGCACAGCTTATAGAGGATGCTGCCCACAATGACGGCGGTGGTCCCCTTCACAAAGCTGAGACGGTGGAACAGGGCCACCCCGATAATCACCGAAGCAAGGCCAAACACCACCTGCCCGGTACCCATAGTTGCGGAGAAGCTGCGGGTTTCGTGGCACACCAGCGCGCCGCCCAGAGCAACCAAAGCATTTGACAGCACCAGCCCCTGAAGCTTCACATTGCCCCGGTCCTTGGCAAGGGAGGTGACGAGTGCCGCGTTGTCCCCCACTGCCCGGAGAAGCAATCCCGCCTTGGTGGCAAAAAACGCGTCCATCAAAAACTTCACCAAAAGAACGACCACAAGCGCCACAATCAGCTTACGGTGTGTCAGGCTCAGTCCGCCCAGCAGCGCCATGGTGGGTCCTGCGGTAAAGATGGTGTCCACGCTACGCTCCACCGTCAGGTTGGAGCCTGCAATCTGCAAGTTGATGGAAAACAGGGCCGTCATGGTGATAATGCCCGCCAAAAGATCGCGGACATGCAGCTTCACATGGATGAAGCCGGTAAACAGCCCCGCCAGCGCCCCCACCGCAAGCGCCGCCAACAGCGTCAGGTACGGGTTAACGCCCCGGGTCAGCAGTACGGCGGTGACCGCCGCCCCCAGAGGAAAGCTGCCGTCCACGCTCAGATCGGGGAAGTCCAGAATGGAATAGGTGATGTACACACCGAATGAAATCAGCGCATAAATCAATCCTTGTATCAGGGTGCCCACAATCAGGTCGGTCATGCACGGGCCCTCCTTTTCAAGCATGTTCAAGTTGAGAATCAAACGCGCCGCGCGGTACTCCGCCGTTTTCGCGGCAGAGTACCGGCGCGGGGCTTTACGAATTAAAAATCAGGCCGCTGTGTCAACCTCCACCGCGCTTTGGGCGATGTCAGCGGGAAGGGTGATGCCCATGCCGTCCAGCGCGTCGGAATTAACATAGGTGCTGTAAGATGCAATGGTTTCAAAGGGGATATCGGCGCAGGCGGCCTCGCCCCGGATGACCTTGGCGGCCATGGCGCCGGTCTGGCGGCCCAACTGAACATAATCGATTCCGGCAGAGGCAACACAGCCCAGCTTCACCTGCTCGATCTCAGAGCCGTACACGGGCACGCCCGCCTCGTTGGTTTTTTCCAGAATGGCGGCCAGCACGCCCACCACGTTGTTGTCGGTGAGGTTGGAAAAGCAGTCCACCTTGCGGGAGAGCAGGGTGTCCGCGGCCTGCGGCACCTCCGCCTGCGCGGTGACGCCCACGGCGTCGATGGTGAAGCCGTAATCCCCGGCCTTGGCCTCATACTCGGCGACGGCGGACACGGAATTTGGCTCGCTGGTGGTGTACAGAATGCCGATCGTCTTGGCATCGGGCTGCAAAGCCCGGATGAGCTGAAGCTGGGCGTCCACCGGCAGCGCATCGGAGGTGCCGGTGACGTTGCCGGAGGCAAGGCCCGCGGCGGCAGGGTCAGTGACAGCCACAAAAACCACGGGGATATCCTTCTCCTCGGCGGCGGCGTAGCAGGCCATGGCGGAGGGTGTTGCCACGCCCACCATCATATCCACGTTGTCGGCGGAAAACTTTCCGGCAATCTGTGTGTTCACGTTGTCGTCGAATCCGCCGTTCTGATAGTCCACGGTGTAGTCCACATTCTCCACAAGGCCCGCCTCGGTCAGGCCCTCAAGGAAGCCCTCCCGGCAGTTATCCAGAGAGCCGTGCTGCCCGTATTGCAGCAGGCCGATTTTATAAGGCTCCTTGGCCGGAGCAGAAGATCCGGCTGCGGAGGAAGAAGCGCCGCGGTTGCCGCAGGCGGCAAGGCTCAGGGTCATGGCGGCAGCAAGGGCAAATGTCAAAAACTTTTTCATCGTTCATTTCTCCAATCTGTTTTATAAAAATTCAAGACGTGTGCAAAGGCTTTCCGGGGACGGTTTTCAAGCTGCGCCATCGGCGCCATCGTTTTTCACGCATACGGTTCCCTCCCTCGTAATATAACAAAAAAAGCCCTGCCCCAATCTTTATTGGGACAAGACTTTCATCCTGCGGTACCACCCAAGTTGGCGCAAAGCGCCCGCTCGTTTCACGTACTTGACATACGCGCCGTGTGGATAACGGGTACGGGTCCCGTCGGTCGCTACTCGCTATTCGCTTTCGCTCCGCCCTCGGCAGTCCATTCGGCTGGGGTTCCCTGCCGCGATCCCACCATCCGCGGCTCTCTGAAAGGGCTGGCCCTCTGGCTTACTTCTCTGCCTCACAGGTTTTTGATTGATTGTTTTGCATTATATGCGGGTCTTCTTCGTTTGTCAATCGTCATTTTTTACAAAGCCGGGACCGCCGCGGACCCACGCCCTATAAAACACAACTTTCCCGCTCCTCTTTTCTCCGGGCGGGGCAGACCTGCCCCGCCCGGAGAATCAACCGCATCAGGAGAGCAACACCTGATCCGACTCTTCCTGCACCCCGGCCACCTCTGCAAACTTTTGCAGCAGGTCCGCCTTGGTAAGCTTTTTCTTTTCTTCGCCGGAGATGTCCAGAATAATGCGCCCCGCGTTCATCATGATGAGCCGATTTCCGTGTCGGATGGCGTCCTGCATGTTGTGGGTAATCATCAGGGCCGTCAGCCCGTTTTCCCGCACGATGCGGTCGGACAGCTCCAGCACCTTTGCTGCCGTGGCGGGGTCCAGCGCCGCCGTATGTTCGTCCAGCAGCAGGAGCTTCGGCTTTTGCAGGGCAGCCATCAGCAGCGTCAGCGCCTGACGCTGGCCACCGGAGAGCAGGCTTACCCTCACGGTCATCCGGTCCTCCAGCCCAAGGCCAAGAATTTTCAGCCGCTGGCGGTAAAAGGCCCGCTCCTTTTTTGTCACGCCCCACTTAAGGCCCCGCCTTTGCCCCCGGCGATAGGCAAGAGCCAGATTTTCCTCAATCTGCATATTGGGGGCCGTGCCCATCATGGGGTCCTGAAATACCCGACCGATGAAGGGCGCCCGGCGAAATTCGGGAAGTCCGGTCACGTCCGTCCCGTCAATGAGGATGCTCCCCTCGTCCACGGGCCAGACGCCCGCCACCGCGTTGAGCATGGTGGACTTTCCCGCGCCGTTGCCGCCGATAACCGTGACAAAATCTCCCTCGCCAAGGTGGAGGTCAAGCCCCTGAAGGGCCTTCTTTTCGTTGATGGTTCCGGGGTTAAAGGTCTTGGAGATATGGTTGATGTCAAGCATGTTCGCTTCCCCCCTTCTCAGCGGCTCTGCCCCGGCGGCCCGCCAGTTTGAAAGAGCTTTTGGCCTGCGCCTGCAAATAAGGCACCGCCAAAAACACTGCCACGATAATGGCCGTGAACAGCTTCAGGTCGTTGGAATTCAGCTTCAGCCACAAAATCAGGGTCATCACCGCATAGTACAGCACGCCGCCCGCGATGATAAAGCCCAGCCTCACCCCGAAATTCGTTCCTTTGCGGAAAATCGCAGCGCAAACCACCTCGCCGATGATCACGGCGGCAAGACCGATGACGATGGCGCCCCGGCCCATATTCACGTCCGCAAAGCCCTGATACTGGGTCATCAGGCCACCAGCCAGCGCCACCAGCCCGTTGGACAGGCCAAGGCCCAGTACCTTCATGGAGTCGATATTGATGCCGAGGGCGCGGCTCATGGCGGGGTTGGAGCCGGTGGCACGGACGGCGCTGCCCTGCTCCGTGCCAAAGTACCAGTATAGCACCGCCACAAGCACTGCGGCGATAACCAGTCCCGTCAAAATTGCGGCAGGCACATGGCGGGAGGTAATAAAAACAGGGAATTTGTCGGGATTGACGGACTTGTTAGCCGCCATCCCCATAATGTGCAGATTGATGGAGTACAATGCGAACTGGGTCAGGATTCCTGCCAGAATCGCCGGAATGCCAAACCGCGTGTGGAGCAACCCGGTGCAAAGCCCGGCCAGCATCCCGGCGAGAATCGCAGCCAGCACCCCCGCCCAGGCAGGCCAGCCCCCCAGAATCAGCATGGCCGTCACCGCGCCGCCGGTGGTAAAGGAGCCGTCCACCGTCAAATCGGCGATGTCCAGCAGACGAAAGGTAATGTAAACGCCCAGCGCCATCACGCCCCAGACAATTCCCTGCGCCACGCCGCCGGGCAGGCTTTTCAGCAAATTGACCGGGTCCAGCGAGGCAAAATATGCCGCGAGTTCCATGGTTTTCTCCTCTTTTCAGTTATTTTCCTCGGCAGCAGGGGAATGGGGCGTCGACACCCCATTCCTCCGCTGTCGATTCCCCGCCCGGGGGCAAAGGCCCTTGCCCCGGGCGGAAAAATCGGCAGATACAGGACTTTTTTAGCCCTCGATGGCGGTATACCCGTCGGGGATGGTGATGCCCAGCGCCGCCGCGCGGTCCGCGTCGTACTTCTTCACAGGGCTGGGATAGTACTCGATGGGCATGGAGGCGATATCGCTCTCGCCCGTGAGAATCTTCACGGCCATCTCGCCGGTGGTGCGGCCCAGCTCATAGTAGTCGATGGAGAGCGTGGCGATGCCGCAGCCCTTGCAGATACCCTCTTCGCCGGCGATAATGGGCACGCCCGCGGGCTGGGCCACGTTGTTGATGGCCTCGGTGCAGCTTGCGGCGGTGTTGTCGGTGGGGATGTAAAGCACGTCGCTCTCGTTGCAGGCGGTGGTGGTGACGGCGGCCACGTCGTTGGAGTCCGCAAAGGTATAAGTATTCACAGTGAGGCCAGCCTTCTCCAGCTCGGTCTTCACCACCTCGGCCTGATAGACGGAGTTGGGCTCACCGGAGCAATACAGGATGCCGACGGTTTTGGCACCCGGCACCAGCTCGGTGACCATGGCGGCCTGCTGATCCAGCGGGGGCAGGTCGGAGGTGCCTGAGATGTTGCCGCCCACGGTACCGTTAAAATTGTCGATGCTCAGGGCCACACCGTACTCAGTGACGGAGGTCCCCAGAATGGGAATCTCGCTGGTGGCAGAAGCCGCCGCCTGAAGGGCGGGGGTTGCGTTTGCCATAATCAGGTCCACGTTGGAGGAAACCATCTGGGTAGCCATGGTAGAGCAGGTGGCGGAGTCGTTGGCGGCGTTCTGCACGTCAATCGTAACCTGATCGCCCAGCTTCTCCTTCAAAACGTCCTGAAAGCCCTGGGTGGCGGCGTCCAGCGCGGGGTGCTGCACCAACTGAATCACGCCCACCTGATAAACCTTTTCGCCGCCGGAGGCAGCGGCTGAGCCGGATGCAGCGCCGGAAGCGGCGGGAGCGGTCTGGCCGCAGGCGGCAAGACCCAGCGCCATGGCGCTGGCCAGCGCAAGGGAGAACAGCTTCTTTTTCATGCGAAATACTTCCTTTCATCTCAAAACAAATCGGTTTGAAGTCCGAATCAGACCCCAAAGCTATAAAAAACGGCCCCGTCCAAAGGACGGAGCCGCCTTCCATACAAAAAAAGCAAAACTCAGTCTTTCAGGCGTCTTCCCACTTTAAAGCAGGGTAATAACGGCCCGCAAAGCGGACCTTGGTAAAGTAGCGGAGGGAGACGCAGGCAATCCTATTTCTGTTCATGGGGTGGCGCTCCTTCCTGCCGTCTATCGGCCTGGCATTCTAAATTTCTTTTACAGTATATAGCTTTAAACAGCTAAATTCAATTGTCATTTTATATAAAATAGGTTCGATATTTTTTTCTCATTTTTACGAATTCAAAAAAAAACCGGGGAATTTCCGCTCCTCGTTGACAAGTGGGCCGGAATGCGATATAAGTATAACGTATTTTTTTACAGTGTGCCCCGGTGGGCGGAGCGCCGCGCTCCGCCATCTCGGAGCAGCGATCCGCGGCGGGAAGACGCGTGTGGACCCGCCCTGAAAATCAAAGACCGCAGACCGTGGATTGCGCTGAAGCCCTTGTAAACCGGGGCCCCTTCACCGCAAGCTATCCACGGTATTTTTATTTTTTAGGCGGGAAGACGGGAAAACGGAACAATCGGAAAGGAACAGGTGAACGGCTATGGCGACAAAATTTGTATTTGTGACCGGCGGTGTGGTGTCGGGCCTTGGGAAGGGCATCTGCGCCGCGTCCCTGGGTCGGCTTTTGAAGCAGAGGGGCGTGCGCGTGCGAAACCAAAAATTCGACCCTTATATCAATGTGGACCCCGGCACCATGAGCCCCTATCAGCACGGCGAGGTCTTCGTCACCGATGATGGGGCAGAGACGGATTTGGACCTGGGCCACTACGAACGATTCGTAGACGAGACGCTGACGGGGAACGCCTCTGTCTCCTCCGGGAAAATCTACTGGTCCGTTTTAAACCGTGAGCGCCGGGGAGACTATCTGGGTGCCACGGTGCAGATCATCCCCCACATCACCGACGAAATCAAGACCCGCATTTACGCCATGGCCGACGAGGAAGTGGATGTGGTCATCTGCGAAATCGGCGGCACCGTGGGTGACATTGAATCCCAGCCCTTTCTGGAGGCCATCCGTCAAGTGGCCGCGGAGCAGCCGCAGGGCAGCGTGGTGTTCATCCATGTGCCCCTCATTGTCCAGATTCCCGGCAGCGGCGAGCTGAAAAGCAAGCCCACCCAGCACTCCGTCAAGGAGCTTTTGTCCCTCGGGATTCAGCCGGACATTCTGGTGTGCCGGTGTGATACACCCATCAACGACGAAATGCGCCGGAAAATTGCCCTGTTTTGCAACGTAAGCCCCGACTGCGTGATTCAAAACGCCACGGCACAGACGCTGTACGAGGTCCCCCTGCTGCTTCAGAAGGAGGGGCTGGACGAGGCGGTGTGCCGCCGGCTTGGGCTGATTACGCCCCAGCCCGACCTGCGGGAGTGGGCCGCCATGGTTCGGCGGGAAAAGGCCGCCAAGCAGCGGGTGGAAATTGCGCTGGTGGGGAAATATACCCAGCTTCACGACGCATATCTCTCCGTTGTGGAGTCTTTGAACCACGCAGGCATTGCAAACAGCGCCGTGGTGGATATCCGCTGGA
The DNA here is from genome assembly GCF_041020825.1 of Oscillibacter sp. GMB15532. Lineage (NCBI taxonomy): Bacteria > Bacillati > Bacillota > Clostridia > Eubacteriales > Oscillospiraceae > Oscillibacter > Oscillibacter sp. GMB15532. The sequence continues at coordinate 194,108 of NZ_JBEVTO010000004.1, read as the reverse complement.
TTGACTCCGAGGAGGTAACGGAGGAAAATGCGCGGGAAATTCTCGCGGGCTGCGCGGGCATTCTTGTTCCCGGCGGCTTTGGCGACCGGGGGATTGAGGGGATGATTGCCGCCGTGCGGTACGCCCGGGAGAACGCCGTGCCCTTCTTCGGCATCTGCCTTGGAATGCAGATGGCCGTCATTGAATTTGCCCGGCACGTTCTGGGGAAGGCCGACGCAAACTCCTCCGAGTTTTCCGATACCACAGCCTATCCCGTCATCGCGCTGATGCCCGATCAGGTGAACGTGACAGAAAAGGGCGGCACCATGCGCCTTGGAAAATACCCCTGTGTGCTGACGGACGGCACCCGCAGCCGGACGCTCTACGGCGCGGGAGAGATTTCGGAGCGCCACCGGCACCGGTACGAGTTCAACAACGCCTGCCGCGCGGATCTGGAAGCTCTGGGCATGAAGCTGGCAGGCCTGTCCCCCGACGGCAGGCTGGTGGAAATTGTGGAGCTTCCCGAGCATCCCTGGTTTGTGGGCGCCCAGTTCCATCCGGAATTTAAGAGCCGGCCCGACCGGCCCCATCCCCTGTTTTACGGCTTTGTACAGGCTGCCGTGGAACAGAAGGGCTAACCAACCGCCCATTCTCAGGCGGAACAAATACGCTGCCCGCAGGCATGAAAGGAAGGGTTTTTATGAATCATTTCAGCCGGATTGCACAGGCACTGGAGGCCCGGGGTCTGGACGCCATGCTGCTCACCGGAGAGGCCAACCGGTTTTACGCCTCGGGCTTCCGCTCCTCTGGAACGGACGGGGCGGCTCTTGTGACCAAAGGCAAAACCTACTATTTTACCGATGCGCGCTATACCGAGGCGGCTGCGCGGGTTGTAGAGCATGCCGAAATCCGGGAGGTGCGGCCTGGCCGGAGCTACACAGCCCTGATCAACGAGGCCCTTGCAGAGCAGAGCGCGAACATCGTCGGCTTTGAAGACGCGTATATGACGGTGGCGGACTATGAGGGATACCGGAAGGCCCTTCACTGCGAGCTGACTCCTGCGGCGGACCTGCTTTTTGACCTGCGTAGGGTGAAAGACGACGAGGAGCAATCGGCGCTGATCTCCGCCCAGCGCATTGCCGAGCGGGCGCTGGAGGATATTCTGAAAGAAATCCGCCCCGGCAAAACGGAGAAGGAAATTGCCGCCCGGCTCCAATACCTCATGCTGCACTATGGTGCGGAGGACATGTCCTTTAACCCCATCGTGGTGTCCGGCCCCAACGGGAGCCTGCCCCACGGGGTCCCCAGTCTCCGGGAAATTCAAACCGGCGAATTTGTCACCATGGACTTTGGCTGTATTTTCCATGGTTACTGTTCCGACATGACCCGCACTGTGGCGGTGGGGTCTGTGTCGGAGGAGATGCGCCGGGTGTACGAAACCGTGCTGGCGGCCCAGAGGGCGGGAATTGCCGCCGCAGCGGCGGGCGTAACGGGAAGGGCCGTGGACGGCGCGGCGCGGCAGGTCATTGAAGACGCGGGCTACGGTGACTATTTCAGCCACAGCTTCGGCCATGGCGTGGGGGTGGAGATTCACGAGTCTCCCAACGCCTCCGCCCGGAATGAGGAGCCTTTACCCGCCGGGGCGGTCATCTCCGCGGAGCCGGGAATCTACCTGCCGGGACGACTGGGTGTGCGCATCGAAGACGTGATTATTTTGAAGGACGGCGGCTGCACGGACATCACCCACGCACCCAAGGAGCTGCTTGTCCTGTAACGGCTTTTTCCCTTTCAGGCACTACGCCGCAGCTTTTTTGAGAATGTGACGTAAAAAAACACGGACGCCAAAGGCGTCCGTGTTTTCTATTGATCAGAGCAGGTTCAGGTTTATTCGCACTCCACAAGGCCCGCGGTAATAATGGCCATAGAGTAGACCTCCTGGGCATTGCAGCCCCGAGATAGGTCGTTGATAGGCGCATTCAGGCCCTGAAGAATGGGGCCGTAGGCCTCAAAAGAGCCCAAACGCTGCGCAATCTTATAGCCGATGTTGCCGGCGTTGATGTCGGGGAAAATAAAGGTGTTGGCATGGCCGGCCACCGGGGAGCCGGGGCACTTGGTGTGGGCCACGTGGGGAGAAACAGCCGCGTCAAACTGCATCTCGCCGTCCATGGCAAGCTCGGGCGCGGCGGCATGGGCCTTGAGATAGGCGCCCCGCATCCGGTCCACATCCTCGCCCTTGCCGGAGCCCAGGGTGGAGTAGCTCAAAAACGCAATCTTGGGATCAATGCCAAACTTCTGGGCAGTGGCTGCGGTTTCCAGCGCAATTTCCACCAGCTCGTCCTCGGTGGGCTTAATGTTGATGGCGCAGTCGCCCATAGCCAGCACCTCGCGGTCGCCGGTGGCAGAGGGACGAACCAGAATGAAGCAGGAGGAGACAATCTTGCTGCCCGGCTTGGTCTTGATAATCTGCAGCGCAGGGCGGACCGTGTCGGCGGTGGAATAGGTTGCGCCGCCAAGCAGCGCGTCCGCATAACCCATCTTCACCAGCATGGTGCCGAAATAGTTGGGCTGCTTGAGCAGCTTGCGGCACTGATCCTCGTCCATCTTCCCCTTGCGCAGCTCCATCAGCAGCGCCACCATCTTCTCCATGTCGGCAAAGTCCGCGGGGTTGATGATCTCGGCGCCGCGGATATTAAAGCCGATGTCCTCAGCCACGGTGGAAATCTCCTCCGGAACGCCCACCAGCACGGGGGTGAGGAACGTTCCGGACAGCAGACGGGCGGAAGCCTCCAGCACACGGGGGTCCGTGCCTTCGGTGAAGACAATCTTGCGGGGATTTGTTTTCAACTTTTTGATTAAAAATTCAAACATGCATTTTTCCTCCAATAAATTACCGAAACAGCGATTTTCACGGTACTTTTACATTACTTCTCATTATACACAACTCAAAAAGCCGGTCAACCAAAAATTTTGAAAAATCGAAAAAAAGACGACGAAAAATTTCGGTTGCTTGCGTATTTTTTCGTGAACTCTGAATGATTCCCCACCGCAAACCCACACAGGTCACATCGCGCCGTATCAAGCAACCGTTTTTCCGAGGCTTTCGGGCAGACTATTTCCGCGTAAGTCTCACCTGAATGGAAAGGGAGCGGTTTCTATGAAAAAGCGGCAACATCGCGCAAAGACCAATCAAACGCCCATGGAGCAGGCCCGGGCCATGACGGATTTCTCTTCCCAGCAAACCGACCCTCAAGGGAGCTACACCGGCCGTCCGGCGGACCCCCTCGACCCTCCGGTGCAGGACGCGGACGACCTGTAAGGTTCGGTTGTCCTCTATCTAAGGCATAAGCCGCCCCGCCAAAAGGCGGGGCGGCTTTTTATATCTGATGGGATCTCTTACTGGCCCTTTTTGCCTCATACATTTTTTTATCCGCCAATCGAATTAGTTCCTCCGCCGTAAGCGGCGTCTCCGACATAGACTGTATTCCAAAAGAGGCTGTGATTTTCACGGTTTCGTTTTCTACGGGAATTTTAATCGCGTCGATGTCTTTTCTGATTCTCTCCACCGTGTTAAGCGCCCCGGCTTCGTCCGCGTTGTTCAGGCAAACGACAAACTCGTCTCCGCCATATCTGGCAACCCAGTCTGTCTCCGCGCGTGTGCAGTCCTTCATGGCGTTGGCCACCTGCTGCAACGTAAAATCCCCCATGTCGTGGCCATAGGTGTCATTGATTACTTTCAGATTGTCAACATCAATGAAAATGACGGACAAGGGCTGACGCGCCAAGGTCGCTTTCACGATATCCACAGGCAGTCTGTCCTCCACAAAGCGACGGTTATATACGGCAGTCAGATGATCCATCACCACCATATTGTTGATATCGTGTATAATGTGGCGCATCATTTGCCCTTCATGGTACGTTCCGGTGCCAATCATCATGCTGTCCGTGGCATTTTTTAATAATTCAAGTGTGATTGCACCCTCGTCCGATTCTATGGGAATCGCCGTGACCAACATAATTTTGTCAGGCTTTTGCTCAAGCTTCATAAAGCTTTTGTTTTCGTTATAGGCGCGAACAGAAATGCAATTATCGCAGATTTTCCCATTCTTCCAATAATCGTAGCAGATTTGTTCCGTCTCTTTTACCAGGTTGGTTTGGTATTCCAAAACCCTTTTGTGAACGGGATCAACCAGCCGCACCGCATCATACATTTTGCTGAAAAAAATAAGATCGTGCTCAAGTGCACGGAGGGTAATCTTCTCAGGCATAACGTCTACTCCTACTAACATTACTTATCAAGTGAATTTGGTATATATGATGCAGCGGCACACAGCAGCGCTGCGGTATATTTTCCGATTTGAAAATGGCGGCTTTGCCATCGTTATGCCACAGGCGCACAGCGCCGCTTTGGTGTGCTTTCTGATTGGGTAAATGACCGCTTCGCACTCATTGTACCACAGCAGCGCAGGGGCGTTATGGTACATATTTTAAATTAAGTATAATTGCTGGTTTGCAGCTATTATACCATGATTTTGTTGAAACTACAACCGCCAGAAATCCCTAAGTATTGCCGCTTTTTCAATCTGGCGCTTACATATAGGCACCGAGAATTATAGTGCGCCTGTGGCAAACAAGCAACTCCCTTTATTCTTAAAAATGGCCCTTTATAATAGTCCCCAAAAAATCCCTGCCGAATTACCGGCAGGGATTTCGTCAACTTTTCGGACAATTAGGATGTCCCTGTTTCTCTCGGCGCAGGGCATTTTCCGACGCTCACAACCATGGTAAATTCGCATATGCTGATATTGGGCAGCACAGACCAGTAAGCGCGAGGTGTGTTTATGAGTGACAAACAGGAGTATATCACAGTGAGATGTCTGTCCCCGCGCACAAAAGGCAATTTTGAGATTGTCGTTCTGGACGTGGAAAATCGAACGGTCTTTCAGGGCAAAACCGCTTGGGACGGGACAGCGGCATTCCATGTGTGCTCTCCCGGCGAACACCGAATACGCGTGCGCGCGAAGGACTGTCTGAGTCCCATGGCCGCCACAAAATGGCTGTTTTTTTACCCCAACAGGTTTTATACCGTATATTTCCTGTTTAACCTCTTCCTTTTGAAGCCTGGTTTTACAATGGCCTCTTTTCGTCTGACTGACCAAAACTACGGCGGCCTACCAATTCAAAAAGGAGATATTCAATTATGCCGAGTCCCTATGTAGTCAATATTATTGACGGCGAAGGCTCCAGTAGAATCCTAAACGGGTCTTACGCCGTTACCGCCGATGTGGGCGGGTATGACAACGCCTCTATTAACCCGGACAGCCAAGTCATTTCAGCCGGTACCGACACCTATGATTTTTTGGTTGCAGCCACTGGAACCCTTACGCTCCATGTCACGGAGGAAGGCACTGCCGGCGGCACTGCCGTGGTGGGCGCAACCTTCGTCCGGTGTGATTCCGCCGGAACCGCTTATGGTGATCCGGTTGTTTCCGTCGCAGGCGGCAACGCCGAATTTCCTTTTGTTCCCTTCGCGGCCAGTGGAGCGCCGACAATCTATTATCGGCAGACCCTCTCTGCGGATGACCATGAATTTGACGACACGCTGAAGAGCCTGACCATGACCGCCTCCACGGAGACCGTGGAAGTAGCCAACCCGCTGGCGGCTTTGAGAACCATTAACCTGACGGACGCCAACTACGCCGGCCTGCCGATTGAAACCGGCGACCTGACCTTCACAGCGAACTAATCTCATTTTGACGCGTAGACCGGGACTTTAGAATATTTTTGTGCCACCCCGCCTTTTGGCGGGGTGGCTTTCTTTTTAATAGAAGTCCAGCTGGCCATCCCGGCCACTGCAAAAGCACACCTTCCGGGCGATGCCCCATATCGCGGCGGACGCCTTTCAGATCTGTCAGACCCTGATAAAATTGGAGACGATGGTCCATACCCCCATGCACATGATGAATATAAAGACCCAGGATTTGACCCGCGCCAAATTCGCCCGTTGATAGAGGCCCACGCGCCCCAGCCACAGCCCCAGCAGCAGGCCCCCCGCAGCCACCAGCGACCAGACAAGCACCTGCCCCGTCACCTGCCCATTGACGGCGCGAACGCCCACGGAGTAAAGATTGGTAGTCAGGAAAAAAAACTGAAGGGTTCCCACATAGGCTTCCTTGCTCTCCAGTGTGCTCAGGCAATAAAGTGCCGCCGGGGGCGCGCTGACGGAGAACAGCCCGCCGAACAGGCCCGCCAGCGCCCCCGTGACAATTCCCGCTTTTGGGGTGGCGGAGATGCGGGTTTTGTCGGCGGTGAGCAGATAGTAAAGCCCCACCAGCACCAGAAACAGTCCGAAAATGACGCTTAAAACCAGCTTTGACGCCCCCGCCGACCACACGGCGGCAAAGGGCATCACCACAAAATACGCCACAATCAGCCACAATACATGCTTTGGCCGCGCATCCTTGCGGTATTGGAAAAACATGGTGGAAGACGCCACCAGAGACAGCACCGCGCAAACCGTGGAGGACACGGGAATGCTGGGCAGAAACAGCGGAAAAAACGCCATTACCACCGCCGCATACCCAAACCCGATGGCCGCCTGCAAAAAACCGCCGGCAAAGGAAGCCAGCACCAGCCAGAGAAACATGAGCTCCATAGAAAGCCCTCCTTGGCCGGCGGGTTGCCGGTAGAATGTGCCGGTAATCATGACGATATGTCTCTTACGATAAGACAGCAGGTGAATGGGATTATTGTAGCTGACATTCAGGCAAAAAGCAACGGTTCTCTCTCGGATTTTCCACGCGAGGCGGAGAAAACAACGAGGATTCTTTCAGCCCCTCAGCCGCGGGGGGCACATGCTTTTCCCTGACGCTACTTGCAAATTTGAGTCTTCCCCGGTAGCTTACGCCCCGGCCCGCCCTTCCGCGGCGTAATTACAAAACACCATGCCCCTTTTTCAGGGGCATGGCGTTTTGAGAACTTTTAGGAAAGGACTTCCCTTTGTGCCAGCAGCGCCGCGCCATAGGCCCCGGCGAACCGGCCCTCGGGAAGGCAGTGGACGGTGTGGCGCAGCTTCTTTCCAAGGGTTTCGGCAAAAAAAGACAGATGGCTCAGTCCGCCGGTCAACAAAACCGTTTCTTCCAGCGGCAGCCGCTCGGCAAGCTGGGCCACCTTTTCCGCCACGCTGTCCACAATTCCCGCGGCAATGTCCTCCCGGGGATGGCCCGCGCCGATGTAGCCGATAATTTCCGACTCTGCAAACACCGTGCACAAAGAGCTGATGGGCAGCACCTTCCCCCGCTCCGCCAAAGCAAACAGCGCGTCGATTTCGCACTCCAGACGATTCGCCATGACCTCCACGAATTTTCCCGTCCCGGCGGAGCATTTGTCGTTCATCAGAAAATCGTCCGCCGCGCCGTCGCGGATATGGATGGCCTTGGTGTCCTGCCCGCCCACATCGATCACCGTGCAGGTGGGAAACTGGGCGGCGCAGCCGGCGGCAAAGCAGGTGATCTCCGTAATCTGCTTTGCCGCGTAGTCCACCGCCCGGCGGCCATATCCGGTGGAGACGACCGCAGCCTCCTCCACCCGCACGCCCAGCGCCAGCAGGCGGCGGGCAATCTCCTTCGCCGTCTCCGGGCTGCTCCACCCGGTGGGGAGCACAAAGTGCGTCTCTCCCGGGCCCAGCACCGCCACCTTGGCGGCGGTGGAGCCGATGTCGATTCCCACGCAGGTTTTCTCATTCATTCTTGCTTCTCCCAATTCAACAGTAGCGGTCACGGTGTGGGTTGATCTGCCGGGGCAGGGCAACAATCCGGTCGATCTGAGCCTCCGACTCCGGAATGCAGCGCTCCAGCTCCGCGATATCCTCTGCCCGCACCAGCAGGGATATCCCACAGCAGGCGCTGGCCAGCCGGGGGGTGGGGGAAATCCGAACCGGAATCCCCCGCCCCCGGGCGTATTGATAGAGCTTCAGCCCCTCGGTGTGATTTGGAAAGAGCACATAGTAATCCTGCTCCTCCCCATGTCCGTCCATTATTTCAGCATCTCCACGAATGCGCCGATGCGAGTGCGAAGCTGCTCCGCGTCCGTATCGGTATAGTCGGTTTCAAGGCCCAGCACGGGGATCCCCCGCTCCTTCATGGCCCGCTCCACGTCCCGGCCCTCAGTGTCGTACAGGGTGCAGAATTTCAGGTTTGCGTCAATCACGCCGTCCACATGATAGGCCTCGGCAAGGCGCAGAATATCGTCAATGCGGCCCGTGTTGGGTGTAAAGCAGGCGCAGTTGTTTTTCATGTACCGGTCTGCCAGATTGTGAATCTGCTCGTCCAGCGTGGTTCCGCCTTCATCCACAAGATTCTCAAAATACCGGGTGCCGGTGCAGTTTTCCTCGCACACCACCGCCGCGCCGGAGGTTTCAATGATGTGGTGCAGCTTCCAGTTAGGAATTGCCATGGGCGTGCCCGTGACAAGAATCCGCTTGGTTCCCTTGGGGAATACGCCCATGCCGCCTTTGATGCGCTGCTCCAGCTCGTCGGCCAGCTTATTGGCCATCTCAGCGCAGCGGACGGGGTCGTCGTAAAACGCAATCTGCATCATCAGCAGTGCGTCCTTGCCGCTGATGGGAGTGGGGTCGGCCTTGCGGCACTCAAACACCCGGGCAAGGGCCTTGCGCTTATTGTTCAGCATTTTAATGGAAGCCGCCAGCTTTTCGGGGGTAACGGTGTTGCCGGTGAACTCCTCCACGGTATGTAAAAAGGTGCGGATTTCGTCCTCCCACTTCCGATAGTCCTGCTCCCGTTTCATCTGGGGCATGTCCATCACATGAATGGGGACCTCTTCCTTCAGAATTTCCCACGCCTTCTTCTTTCCGTCGCAGGTCGTCTCACCCACGTACATGTCCGCAATGCGGAAGAAGGGGCAGGTTTTGCCAACCCGTGCGCCCACGGAGGCCTTAATGAGGGGACACATATTCTTGGGCAGAACCTTCTCCCCCGCGCCCACCCAGAATTGGGAGCCGCCGCACAGGCCGGTGGCGATGGCGTCGGCTGCAAACACCACCTCGTCGGGCACGAAGATGCAGAAGGTACCCAGCACCTTGCCGCCCTTTTTCTGGTGCTCAATCAGCTCGGCGGGCCGAACGCCGTGAATCTCAGACACCACAAAGTCGTAAAACGCCATGCCCTCCGGACGGTTTTCCTGAGAGAGATAGGTGTCGCCAAACGCCGCGGGAAGCACCTCGCAAAGTTGGTCGTGCGTCTCTAAATCCATCCCCAAGCTCTTCCACATCTCACGATAATCTGCCATGACAATCCCCTCTTTTTCCTAAAATTACCCGACTCTATGTGCAGCTTGCCCATAGAGCCGGGCGCCATGGGGCCATTATATCATCAAAATTTCATAAGCATCATTTTGTTTCGCAATACAGGGCCTGTACTATTGGAATTATCAATAATAATGCAGCCGCCTTTTCCTTCTTATAAATAAATCAACAAACCGCGTCCCCTGATAATAAACAGTATTGACGTTTTGGCCTGTGATGGCCTAAAATAAAGAAAACCATCGGCACGGAAAACGCGCGGGCAGCCGCGCCGCGACCGGGAAAGACGGCCGAAGGCACAATTGCCGGGCCCTTTCCTCATAAAGGAGAACATGAACAAAAGACAACAACAAACCAAGCGCATCTGGGAAGTGGATTTTTTACGGGGCGTGGCTTTGCTTGCCATGGTGTACTACCACATCGTCTATGACCTTCGGGAATTTTACGGTGTTCCCATCAGTTATTCCGACGGTGTGAATTTTTACGTAGGGAGAGGCTCCGCCCTGCTGTTCATGCTGCTGGCGGGACTTAGCTGCACTTTGACCGATAGGAGCGCAAAGCGCGGGCTGAAAGTTTTGGGTCTGGGACTGGTCATCACCGCCGTCACGGCGCTTTACGACCCCAGCCACGCCGTCACCTTCGGCATTCTGCACTTTCTGGGAACCAGTATGCTTCTGTATCCGCTGGTTTCCCGGCTGGGGCCGGCTTTTCTGGCGCTTCTTGGAACCGTGATTTTCTTTCTGGGCCGCCTGACGGCGCAGGCCCAGGTATCGGTGGGCTTTCTGTTTCCTCTGGGGCTGCGGGGCGAGGGGTTTATCTCCTCTGACTACTATCCCCTGCTCCCGTGGTTCGGCGTGTTTTTGTGCGGCGCCGCACTGGGAAAGCTGCTGTACACGGAAAAGCGCAGTCTGCTGAATGCGTCCCCGCCGGACACGCTGCTCAACAGGCTGGGCAGACACACGCTCCCGATTTATCTGATTCATCAGCCCATGATTATGCTGGTGCTCTTTCTGCTTTCACGCCTGACGGGGTGAGAGTCTGGTCCTCCACGCAAAAAAAGCGTCGTGATGTACCGGCGCAAGTGTTTTAACTTGCTTTCAAACGCTGACAAAAGCGGCTGAATCCTCCGATTCAGCCGCTTTTTTATTTGAGTTTTCGCTGCCATTCGCTCATCCAAAAGCCGGTCCGACTCCGGAGCATTTTTGCAGTTCACGCCAAACCGCCGCAATCCGCAGATTGGACCTCAGATGGTGGTCCAACCGCCGTCAATGGCCAGATACTGGCCGGTGGTATAGCTGGATGCGTCCGACGCAAAGTAGATCACGGCCCCGTCCAGCTCACCGGGCTTGCCGGGCCTGCCCATGGGGCAATATGCCTGAACAGCCAGCTTGAATGCGTCGGTCATGATGACCTCCTGCGTCATCTCGGTGGGGAAATAGGCGGGTCCGATGGCGTTAACGGTGATGTTGTGCTGGGCCCATTCGTTGGCAAGGGCCTTTGTCAGCATCAGAACCCCGCCTTTAGACGCGCAGTAGGCCGAGATAGGAGAGCCCGCCATCGCCACCACGGAATGAATGGAACCAAGGTTAATAATTTTGCCGTAATTCTGCTCAATCATCACCTTGCCCACCTCGCGGGCCACATAATACACCGCGTCCAGATTGATCCGGGTGGTGGAGAGCCACTCTTCATCGGTCTGCGTGGCGGCGGGAATCCCCTTGCCCACGCCCGCGTTGTTCACCAGAATATCAATTCTGCCGAATTCTTTTTTCACCGCATCGACCATGGCGGCAATCTGCTTGGAATCCGTCACATCGCAGGGAACCGCAAAGCAGCGCACGCCCATAGCTTCGATTTCCTGTTTTACCTGCTCCAGCCGGTCCGTCCGGCGGGCGGTAATGGCAATGTCCGCTCCCTGATTTGCCAGCGCCTTTGCGAATTGAACGCCAAGGCCCGAAGAAGCGCCGGTAACCAAGGCCACGCGGCCTTTCAGGTCGAAGTAGTTTGTCATAAGTAAAAACCCCTTTCTTTATTTGTAGGTTGGTAATATTATAAAATGTTTTTTACGTCTAAAAAAGGCTTAATTTGAAAACTTTTATCAAAATCAGTCGAAATTTTTTCGTTGAAAACCCTGACGCAGGAGAATTTTCGGCAGAGTCACCGCCTGCCAGAAACATATTTCCACAGAGAGTACCCCGACGGAGAAAGCGGCGTATCGGCCAGATAGCTCATGGTCAGGTACCACCGCAGGTCATGCCCCTCTATTTTGACAAACGTAATCTCGTCGATGCTCTTCATTCCGGCAATCGAAAAGTCTGCCAGCAGGGAAATTCCGTTGTTCTCCGGCTCCAGAAGGCAGTCGCCGATGGAGCTCAGAGCCGGAAGCTCCAGAATCTTTTTGGGCGACAGCCCAATTTCCTTCAGATGGTTCCAGATGACCGAATTGATAAAATACGTTTTCGGCGGAATGAGAAACAGCATTTCCGCCATTCTGGGGAAATCGGCCTTTGTCAAAAGCAGCGGATGCTCCCGGGTCCCCGTCCGCCCACGGACCAGACTGCTGTTCCGGTTGCACGCGAGAAATAACCGCTCCTCCTGAATGATAAAGCTGATCAGCCGCGCATCCTCCGGCACCTGCGTGTGGAAAAAGGCCACGTCCACTTCGCCCCTGAATAGTTCTTCCCTGACAGACAGGCTGGTGCCGTCTCGAATCGTCAGCTGCTTTTCGGAATTTGCGTGCAGAAAGCCCTGCACAAATTTGCGGAACAGCATGGGCGTAAGCTGTGTGGGAATGCCGATGGAAAGCGTCTTTTCCGTTGCCTTTTTACGAGCCTGAAGACGATTTTCAAACCGCCTTTCCACTTCCGTAACCTCCCGCACGTATTCCAGATACAGCTTTCCCTCCTCAGTCAGGCGAAGGGGCGTGCATGTCCTGTCCAGCAGCTTTACCCCCAACCCCTCTTCAAGGCGGTTTAAATACTGGGACAGGGACGGCTGAGAAACGTGAAGCGCCTGCGCCGCTTTTGAAATATTCTGAATTTCGGCAATGGCAATAAAATAGGACATTCTTCTGGAAGACATGCTCTCCCCCCTTTTCGACTTTGTGCAGCAGGTATAAAGTCTCCGTTGTATCTTTATTACGTCACCATTATACCACAGTAGCGTGAAAAAATGGAATGTCTCCCGAAAATATTGTCGAAATTACTTCCCTCTGTGGGCCCGCGCAGCCCTGCCAACAAAGGGGCATGGAGATTTCTTTCTCTCCATGCCCCTTTGTTGTGTCATTCATTCCATTTTTTCAGGGTTGCTTAATCCGCCGCCTCCAGCTCTCCCTTTTCAAAAACTAGCTTGGATGCGGAAATGATGGTCATCAGGATCATGCCGATGGCACACCCAAGCGGAGAAACCCACGCCGGAGTGGCGCTGGTAGTGCTGGTCTGCCCCACAAGGCCAAGGGTCATCTGCACCATCTGGAAGCTGAACGCCCCAAAGCACACCGTTTCAATCAGTCTCTGGACTTTCACCACGATCCGGTAGGCGCGGACGCGGCCCTTTTTCTTCAGGGAGTCGTCCACCAGTTCCAGCCGCATCAATCCTCCCTCGGCACACATCATGGCAGAGCCGATGAAATAGACGTAGACGCACAGCGTCCTCAAAAATTCATCGGACCAGCTCAAGGAGAGCTTGAAGCAATACCGGAGCACCACGCTGACGGTCATAATGATAATGCCAACCAGGCCCGCCAAGCCCAGAAATCCGTCGATACCGCTTTTCAGTTTGCGCATTTCTTTCAAGTTAATCTACTCCTTTATCCTCGCCGCCGCCTTGGCGTATCAGCGAATGGACGCCAGATAATCCTGCGTCGTTTTCAGAGCGGTGTCATTCCCCAGCCGGGTGGTAAACAGCTCGTACACAGGGCCCACCAGCGCAGCAAAGGAGGCGCGGTCAGGCTCGTAGTTGATCTCCACACCGTTGTCCTCCAGAAGCTTCAGGTTCACCTTTTCACTGTCCGCGTTCAGCTGGCGCTCCACATCGCGGGACTCCTCGGCGGCCTTTTGCACGGCGTCCTGCTGATCGGCGCTCAGCTTATCCCAGATGCCCTGATTGATAAAGAAGGGCATGGCTGTGTAGGAGTGATACGTCATGGAGAGGTAATCCTGCACCTCGTACATCTTCTGCGAGGCAATCGAGGACAGTGCGTTCTCCTGTGCGTCAACGGTCCCCTGCTGCAAAGCGGTGAACACCTCGCCCATGTCCAGCGCCATGGGGATGGCCCCAAAGGCCTCCCAGGTGGCGGTCTGCGTCTCGGAAACCACAGTTCTGATCTTCAGGCCTTTCATATCTGCCGGGGTGTTGATGGGTGCGCGGCTGTTGGTCACATGCCGCATGCCGGACTCCCAATAGCACAAAAGCTTGATGCCGGTCCCGTCAAACTTGTCCTTGAGCAAATCGCCGGGCGCATTGTCCAGCGCATCGTGGACCTCGTCATAGGTGTCGAACAGGAAGGGCAGCTCAAACACCTGAATGTCCGGCACAATGCCGGAGAAATAGGATGTCCCGGTGGACACGATGTCGATGGTCCCCTGCTTGCAGGCGTCCACGCAGGAGGCCACGGAGCCCAGCTCCGTATTAAAATAGCAGTCCACCGTCACCGTACCGCCGGAGTATTCGGAGCACAGCTCCGCAAATTTCTTCAGCGCCTCGCCGGAGGGGCTGTCCTCTGTCAATCCGGCCACAATGGCCGTCAGGGTCATAGGCTTGTCCGCGGAGGCCGCCTCCCCGCCGGAGCCACCTCCCGTGGAATTTCCGCCGCCCTGAGCGCCGCAGCCGCTGAGAATCATCGTCATTGCAAGGAACAAAGCCGCAAGTTTTTTCATGTCTGTTTCTTCCTTTCTTTATTTTAATAGCGTTGGCAAGTATGTTACAATTCCGGGAATAAACATCACCAGCAGCATTCCGATGACGGTCACAGTGATAAAGGGGATAATCTTTTTAATGACCATATGCACCGGCCGGTTTCCAAGCTGAGCCCCCATGAAGAGGTTGAGTCCCATAGGCGGTGTAATCAGGCCGATACAGGTCCCCGTCACCATCAGCCCGCCCAGATGCACCAGCGAGACGTCGTACTGCACGGCCACGGGCACCAGAATCGGCGTGAGGATCGTGACAATGGGAATCGAGTCGATGAAGCAGCCGGCAATGAGAATAATCACGGCGGCAGCCAGCAGGAACAGGTACTTATTGTCCGTCATGTTCAGGAACATGGAGGCCGCCAGCTTCGCAATGTGCTCTCGGGTGATGACCCAGGAGAAGGCTCCGGACGCGCCCACGATGAACATAATGCCCGCCGCGCTCTTGAGGGACTTGGACAGCGCCGTCATCAGCATCCCAAAATCCATTTCCTTGTAGATGAACAATCCCACAATGATGGAATAGAAGCAGGAGACGCCCGCCGCCTCGGTGGGCGTGAAAATGCCGGAGTAGATGCCGCCCAGAATGATGGCGGGGGAAAGCAGCGCCCAGAAGGAATCTTTAAAGCCCAAAAGCACATTTTTAATTTGGAAGGATCCCTCGCCCTTGTAACCGTGCTTGCGGCAGATCAGCACCGCCACAATGGCCACCAGAACGGCCTGAAGCACGCCGGGTCCCACGCCCGCCATCAGCATGGTGCTGACGGACTCGTTGGCAATGGTGGCATAAATCACCATCACGATGCTGGGCGGAATCAGCGGCCCGAAAATACCCGCCGTGCCTTGCAGTGCACAGGCAAAGTCCTTGTCATAGCCCGCCTTGATCATCTCGGGGACCATAATCCCCCCCACGGCGGCACAGGCCGCCACACCGGAGCCGGTCATGGCAGCGAAGAACACGCTGGCCACCACGACCACCAGCGCAAGCCCCCCGGTGAAGTGCCCCACCAAAGACTTGGAGAAGGAGATTACCCGCCGGGAGATTCCCCCGTACTCCATCAAAACGCCCGCCATGACAAAAAATGGGACTGCCAGCAGTGTAAAGGTGTTGACACTGGCATAGATCTGCTGCGCCACGATAATCGGGGAAATGTTGGTAAACAGCAGAACATACAAAAATGCGGAGCCGCCCAGCGCAATCGCAATCGGTGCCCCTAAAAACAACAGAATAAAAAAGCTTGCAAACAGCAATGTCGTGCCCAAGCGATTCCCTCCTAAATCTCTTTATTTACGCGAAGCAATCGCGTCAGTACAGCTTTGGAATCTCGACGCTCTTATTAAAGGAGTATTCCGGAGAGGGAAACTCTCCGTTCAGCGTTTCCTCATGGAAGCGGTTCAGTCCGGCCACCATCTCCTGGCGAATTCCGGCAAAATGCTTGACAAATTTGGGCTTAAAGCCGTTGTACATTCCCAGAAGGTCCTGCGTCACCAGCACCTGGCAGTCCACATAGGGACCCGCACCGATTCCCAGCAGAGGAACGGAAACCGCCTCGCCCACGGCCTTGGACACCATGCTGGGCATACACTCCAAGACAATTGCCACAACACCGGCTTCTTCCAGTGCCTTGGCGTCCCGAATCAGTTGGGCCGCTCCCTCCGGCGTTCCGCCCTGTACCTTGAATCCGCCCACGGAGGTGGCCGTCTGAGGGGTCAGCCCGATGTGCCCCACCACGGAAATGCCCGCGTCCACAATGCGGCGAATGGTGGGGGCCACGGTTTCGCCGCCCTCCAGCTTTACGCAGTCGCAGCCGGTTTCCATCAAAATCCGGTTGGCGCTGGAAATCGCCTGCTCGGCGTTGATGTTGTAGGAGCCGAAGGGCATGTCCCCTATGACCATGGTATCCGGCGCACCCAGCACCACCGGCTTGATAAAGCCAATCATCTCATCCAGCGTAATGCCCACGGTGGTACTGCGTCCCAGCATGACCATAGCCGCGGAGTCTCCCACCAGAATAATTTCCGTGTCGCTCTCGTTGACAATGGAGGCCGTTGTGTAGTCGTATGCCGTGACAAAGGTGTATTTCTTTCCCTCTTCCTTATACTTTTTAAAATCGGGAATTTTCATTTTGACCTTTTCCATATTTCACTCCCCCTTACAGTTCGCCGAACCCTCGGATTCTCAATTGCTCTGCGACGCGCCACAGTCCCGGCGCACCGGGTAAAACCGTGGATTATACCGATTTAACTTGGTAATATAATATATGTAAAGGGAATACATTTAAAATACTATTTTTGTTCTGAATTATAATGTTTTAGTTATAATTCCGCTTTTTTTGCCCTTTGCCGCAATTCCTTGTCCGCCCGGGCTTTCCGGCATCATGGCTGGCGGGAATTTGCCACCGATTACGCCGTCAGATTCCCGCTTTGAGAGCCTGGCGGCTGTTTAAAACCGAAGCTCTGTTTTGTTCAAGTTCACCGCTTTGCCATCTAGGAAAGCGCCCTCCCCAAAACTACTGCTGTGGGAGAAAGCGGGGCCGTCCTCTCCTATAAAAAACGACCGGTCCCTGCAAGCATCGGCGCTTGCAGGGACCGGTCAAAAGCATTTGATTACAGCTTACAGGAGGCAACGGCTCTGTACCCGGAGGGCAGGCCCAAATCCTTGTCATAGGCACCCAGGGTCCAGGTACGCTTTCCCAGCGTCTGCTCTGCCACAGCGGCAAAATGCAGCATCACGATTCCAAGATTGAGCTTCTGCTCGTTTTCATCCGTATAGGCGTCGTCCTTGGAAATCAGGACCACTTTGCCACCGTCCAGAACAAACCCGTAGGGCTGACGGTTGAGGTAGCTGGGCGCAAGGCTGGCAGCGTAAAGCGCCTGCCAGAGGGGATGGTCCATATCGCCGATCTCCTCATCCACCCCGTCTTTGTTTCCCCACTTGCCGGAAAACACCAGACTTTCAATCCCCAGACGGGGGGAATAGAACTCCCGCTTTACAGCGTCGACCTTAGAGATGTTCTGAATGTTGAGGAAAAGCCGCTTGGCGGCCTTTTTCTCAACGCCGAAGGCGGCAAGCGCCACCACGCGCCTGCCAGATTCAATTCCCAGCGCTTTCTTAACGGCCTCTCCATCCTTAAAGGTGAGCCAGCAGGTGCCCAAATTCAGCTCCGTCATGTGCAGAATAAGGTCCTCGGCAATAAAGCCGGCGTTTTCTGCCATATGCTCCGCTTCGTCAGACAAAATCGCAAAATAGCCGGCGTTTCCGATCATAAACTCATTGTAGCCCGCCGCGCCCTTCAGCTTTTCCCGAGAGTCGGCACCGAGCAGGTGAAGCTCCGTACCAATGGAGGGAACCAGCCTTCCGCATTCACCGTCATAATACCGCTTTATCTCCGCCAGCGTGGTATCGGGAACCTTCGTATCCTGAAATTCCCGCACGGATTTGCGGTTTTGAATCATTGCGCTGTAATCCATAGTTCGATTCCTCCTGTCAAATTTTCGGCCTGCTCTTTCCGGACAATTTCAGGCGTATTTTCTTCCTCCAGTATTCACTGATTTTTGGGAAAAGTCAACCGTTAAAATCAATCAATCTGCAAAAATGCATATCCGAATCTCCACAGTCCGAAAAAGCAGGCAGCTCCTGTCCTTACCCCAAGGAAATTCAGTCCTTCCCTCCGCCGTCCTGCATCCGATGATACCGGAACACCCAGAAAATTGCTCCAAAAATAATGATCCCGCCTAGGATGGAGCGTCCCTCCAGCGTCTCCCCAAAGGCTCCAAAGCTGAAAAGCGCCGTAAACACAACGCCGGAATACTGGTAAATGCTTACCTCGGACGCCGGGGCCATCTGATAGGCATACGTTAGAAAAATCTGCCCCGCAGCCGCAAACAGGCCGATCATCAGCAGCAGCCCCAGCGTTTTAAGCGAGGGCATTTTAAAGGACGGGATCATCAGGAATCCGGCGGCAGCGGTGCTGAAGGCAGAAAAATGCAGAATGATGACCGACGGGCTGACGGAGCCCTTGCAATAGGCCAGCAGCGTATAGGCCACGCCCGCTGCCACGGCCGCCAAAAGGGCGCACAGCAACGGCACAAAATCACTGTTTTCAAAGGAGGGATTCATGGCGATATACGCACCCAACAGGCACAAGCTCACTGAGGCCA
Organism: Oscillibacter sp. GMB15532; assembly: GCF_041020825.1. Lineage (NCBI taxonomy): Bacteria > Bacillati > Bacillota > Clostridia > Eubacteriales > Oscillospiraceae > Oscillibacter > Oscillibacter sp. GMB15532. The sequence goes on along the minus strand of NZ_JBEVTO010000004.1, from coordinate 175,742 downwards.
CCTTCACACCGGTGATCTTTTCCTTTAAAAAAACACCGGCCAGCAGCGTGACAAACACCGGCGAGGCGCGGTTGAGCATGGCCACGCTGGTCTGGGGCGCGTTTCCGGCAGCATAAAAAAACAAAACGATGCCTAAAAATCCAAAAAAAGAGCGACCCCAGAGCGCGGGCTTTCCCCGCATCTCCCGCAGCGGATGGGCCCCTGCCCTTTTCACCATAAACAGCGCCACAAACAGGCTGACAAAGTTCCTGAAAAAGGTCTGCTCAAACGTCCCCACACTGTCGGCGGTCAGCTTTACAAACACCTGCATACAGGAAAATGCACAGGAGGAAAGCAACATCAGCGCCACCGCCCGCGTCTTTTTTGACTTCATGAGGCCTCACCAGTCCTTCCAAATCACATTCCCGCTTCTTTTCTCAGCCGAAAAGCAGAGGTGGGCGGGATGCCCCGCGGCAAGCAGATATAAAAAAGAAAGGGCCGCCGGGGCGGCCCCTCCCTTTTTCTCAATAGTCGCCGTTGTAGCTGGTGCCGTGGGGAGTGGTCCAGCTGTAATCGCCCAGCAGCTCGGCCTTGGTGGGCTCGCCCTCGGCCACACGGAGCATCAGCTCATACAGCTCTTTCCCGCTCTCCTGCAACGACTTTTCTCCATAGAGCATGGGCTTTGTGGAATAGTCGATCATGTCGGAAAGCATCTCCGCGGTGCGGGGATTGCCGGTAATCTTGATGGTGGTCATGCAGGCGTTGCCAATGGGGTTGCCCCGCCCGGTGGTAAACAGACAAATGTGGCACCCGCTCATGGCCAGCGTGGTGGTGGCGTAAGCGTCGTTGGCGCCCTGGGCCTGATTGATGCCCCACATACCAGGCTGGGGGGGCCGCTGTCCGCAGTCCAGAATGCCCAGCATCCGTCCGTGACCCTTGGTCTTAAAGCTGCCCAGATTCTTCTCCGTCATGGTGGTCAGGCCCCCGGCCTTGTTGCCGGGCGTGGGATTTACCTGAGAGAGGCCCTTGCCGCCTCTGCGGGCACAGTCCTCGTTAAAGAAGTCGCCAATTTCCATCAGGCGCATTCCCACCTCATAGGAACCTGCGTCCGTGGGATAGCCACCCCGCCCGCAAATTTCCACGTTGGTGCCTCCGATGGCGGTGTGGCGGTCGATGGCGTCTCCGGCAACAGGGTTTGCGGACAGTCCGCTGGTCCAGTCGGAGCCGCCGTTGTAGCCGCTGATGATCAGGCCGCTGAGGGGACAGGGCTCCCGCTTCTGATCGGCGGCCTGCGCCTTCAGCTCGTTCACGGCCTTAATGCCCTCCTTGATGGCATTGGTGGCGCCGCCGTCGGCCTGCATGCTGATACTCACCACAGGACGGCCGGTCGCGCGGATTACACCGGCCACATCCTCGGGGTCAGTCTGCTGGCAGCCAAGGGACAACAGCACCACGCCAAAGGTGTTGGGGTGGATACCGGTGGTAATAAAGCCGTCCCGGGTGCGGGCAAAGCGATCGGGAAACTCGCCGCAGGCAGCGTCCACATAGGTGGCAGGCACGTCGCAGGCGGCGGCAATGCGCTGCGCGGCGTTGTTGGAGCACTGCACCAGAGAAATCACCACCACATGGTTGCGGATGCCGAAGGTGCCGTCCTCCCGCTTGTAGCCCATGATCGTCTCGGGCAGGTTCAGCTCCTCCCTGCGGTACAGCACAGGCGCGGTGTAATCCAGCGCATCCGGCGCCATGGAGCGGTAATAAGCCCGCCGCTCCCGGTTGATCTCTTCAAAGTCGTCATATACGTTGTGCTCATGTACCCAGTCGCCTTTTTTGATATCCACCGTGGCAACGCCGATATGCACGCCGTACTTGATAATCTCCGCGTCTTTTTCAATATCGCAGCGGGCAATTTTGTGCCCTTCCTTGATGAACTCCCCCGCAGCAAGCTCCTCGCTGCCCGCAAGGGTCGTCTCCCCCTGCTCAATCGGCTCGACGGCAACAGCAACATTGTCCTCCGGCTCGATCAGCATAGATCTTTTGTAGTCGCTCATGTTTCAAACTCCTATAATAAATACAAATTTACAAAAATTCGGAGGCAATCTGCCCCATGATTTTTTCCATCAGCATCCGGGGCGCAGCCAGATTCAGCCGCTCAAAGCCGCTGCCCTCAGGGCCGAAAATATACCCCTCGTCCAGTGCCACCTTGGCCTTATGAATCATCCGCTCCTCCAGCCTTTTGGGATCGGGCTCCAGCTTTCGGAAATCCAGCCAGACGAGATAGGTCCCCTCCAGCGGCAGCACCTCCACCCGACCCTGCCAGGTCTTTTCGGCAAACGCCTTTACATACAGGTAATTCCCATAAATATAGTCAAGACAGGCCGCAAGCCACTCCTCGCCAAAGTCCCATGCGGCTTTGGCAGCCACCGGGGCGAAAAAAGTGGGGTGCGCCGCGCCGCAGTAACGGTGGAAAACCGCGTCAAATTTCTCCCGCCGCGCCGCGTTTGCAATCATGACGCAGGAGAACGCCAGCCCCGCCAGATTAAACGTCTTGGTGGGCGCGTGGCAAACGGCGCAATTGTCCGCAATTTCCTCTCCCAGCGACGCGAAAACCACATGGCTGTGGCCCGGATAAATTAAATCGCTGTGAATCTCGTCGGCAATTACGAAGACCCCGTGCCGCTTGCAGATGTCGCCCAGCCGACGCAGCTCTTCTTCCGTGAACACCCGGCCCACGGGATTGTGGGGATTGCTCATCACAAACGCGCGGCATTGGGGAGACGCGGCCTTTTTTTCAAAATCCTCGAAATCAATTTCATACCGCCCGTCCTTCAGGCACAGGGGACTGTTAACCACGGTGCGCTTTTGCTTTTCGATGGACATGGAGAAGGGATAGTACACAGGCCGCTGAATCAGCACCTCGTCTCCCTCCTCGGTCTGGGAGAGCAGCAGCATATTGATGGCCGTCACCACGCCGGGCGTATAGCGGAACCAGTCCGCGGGCGGCTCCCAGCCGTTGCGCCGCTTCTGCCAGTTCAGATAGGACGCAACGGTACGCTCGTCCACCCGGGTATAGCCGTACATCCCGCATTTTGCCGCTTCCATTACCGCCTCCCGGACAGCGGGGGGCGTTTTCAGGTCCATGTCCGCCACCCACGCGGGGGTCACGTCGCTGGTCCCGAACTTTGCATCCAGTTCAGCCGGATCCCACTTCACCTGACTCCAGGGAAGACGGCTTGCCAGCTCGTCAAATTCAAAGTATTCCATGAACGCTCCTTTATGCGCCGCCGGAATCGGCGGCGCGCCGTTTTACAGGCCGTTGATCTCCCGCACAAAGTGGCACTTGACAAAGTGGTCCTTGGAAATTTCCTCCAGCTCCGGCTCGGAGTTGAAGCACTCGGGTTTTGCGTAAATGCACCGGGGCGCGAACCGGCAGGATTTCGTCACATTGATGGGAGAGGTGATTTCGCCCTTGAGAATAATCTGATTGTCGGGCGCGTTGAACTTGGGCAGGGGGATGGCGGAAATCAGCGCCTTGGTATAGGGGTGGTACTGATGGGCAAAAATCTCGGAGGACTTTGCCTTCTCCACCATCTGCCCCAGATACATCACGGTGATGTCGTCGGAAATGTGCTTCACCACAGACAGGTTGTGGGTGATGAACAGATAGGTCAGGTTCCGTTCCTTCTGCAAATCCATCATCAGGTTCAGAATCTGGGCCTGAATGGACACGTCCAGTGCGGACACCGGCTCGTCGCAGACGATGAGCTTGGGGTCCAGAATCAGCGCCCGGGCGGTGCCCACCCGCTGGCGGCGGCCGCCGTCCAGCTCGTGGGGATAGAGATGAAAGGTCCGCTCCGCGAGGCCCACCACGTCCATGGTTTCCCGGACTTTTTTTTGCAGCGCTTCCTTGCTCTCGCACTTCTTGTAAATTTTCAAAGGCTCGCCGATGATGTCCCCCACGGTCATTCTGGGGTTCAGGGAGGCATAGGGGTCCTGAAAAATAATCTGCATGTCCTCCCGCAGTTTTTTCAGCTTGGCCTGGGACACATCGGAGATGTCTTCACCATTGAAGATAATTTTCCCGGCGGTTTTTTCGTGGAGGTGAAGAATCACCCGGCCCAGCGTGGATTTTCCGCAGCCGGACTCGCCCACGATGCCCAGCGTCTCGCCCTCCTGCACGCCAAAGGTCACGCCGTCCACCGCGTGGAGCACACCCTTGCGGGTGTTAAAATGCTTTTTCAGGTTTTCAACTCTTAAAATTTCCGCCATATCATACCTCCGCGCTGCCGAATCGGTTGCAGCGGACACTGTGGGTTTCCGAAATCTTCACAAACGGAATCGGCTCGTTCCGGCACGCGTCCGTGGCCTCCGTGCATCTGGGGTGGAACTTGCAGCCCTTGGGCAGGTTGGCCGGATCAGGTACCGCACCCGGAATCACCTTCAGGCTGGCAGTTTCCTTCTCAATGTCGGGAAGGGAGTCGAACAGGCCCACTGTATAGACATGGCGCTTGTCAGTGTAAATATCCTCCAGTGTGCCGTATTCGATGATTTCACCGGCATACACCACCGCCACCTTGTCGCAGACCTTGGCCACCACGCCCAGATCGTGGGTAATGAGAATCAGCGAGGTGTTATACTCCGCCTGCAGCTTGCGCATCAGCTCCAGCACCTGCGCCTGAATGGTCACGTCCAGCGCGGTGGTGGGCTCGTCGGCAATCAGCAGCTCCGGGCTGCATGCAAGCGCGATGGCGATGACCACCCGCTGCTTCATGCCGCCGGAAAACTGATGAGGATAATCGTCGCACCGGGCAGCGGGGATGCCCACCTGCTCCAGCATTTCCATGGCCCGCTTTCTGGCCTCGGCCTTGGAAATTTTGTTGTGCAGCAGCACCACCTCTGCGATCTGCTCCCCCACGGTCATCACCGGGTTCAATGAGGTCATGGGATCCTGAAAAATCATAGAGATCTTTCCGCCCCGGATGACCCGCATCTGCTTTTCCGGCAGCTTAAGCAGGTCCTGCCCGTCAAAGAAGATGGAGCCGCCCACGATTTCTCCCGGCGGGTCGGGCACAAGGCCCATAATGCCCAGCGCCGTGGTGGTTTTGCCCGCGCCGGTTTCGCCCACAAGGCCAATGCTCTCGCCCCTCTCCAATGTAAAGCTCACATCATTTACCGCGTAAACCGTCTCTTCGTCGGTGACGTAGCGAATTTCCAGATTCTGAACGTCCAGTATTTTTTCAGCCATTGTCCGTCCCTCCTCACTTTTTCAGTCTGGGATCCAAACAATCCCGCAGGCCGTCGCCCACCACGTTCAGCGCGTACACCACGGCCATAATCGCAAGGCCGGGAATGACGGTGAGATACGGCAGGGTGCGGATATATTTGCGTCCGGCGGACAGCATGGCGCCCCACTCCGGCTTGGGCGCCTGAATGCCAAAGCCCAAAAAGCTCAGGGCCGAGGCGGAGATAATCGCGCCCGCCATATTCAGCGTGGCCTGCACGATGAGGGGCGAGATGGAGTTTGGCAGAATGTGATGCAGGATAATGCGGAAGTTACTGGAGCCGATGGCCCGGGCGGCCTCCACAAATTCCTGCTCCCGGGTGGACAGCACCGAGGCCCGCACCACCCGGGCAAACTTCGGCGTTGAGGAAAGTCCCACCGCCAGCATCAGGTTGAACAGGCTTCCGCCCAGAGCGGACACGATGCACATGGCCAGCAGCATTTGGGGAATGGCCATGAACAGGTCCATAGCCCGCATGATAATGTTATCCAGCTTAGGATAATAGGCGGCGATGACGCCCAAAAGCCCACCGGTCAGCACGGAGATGCCAACAGCCAGAAAGCCGATGGACAGGGAGTACCGGCTGCCGTACACGATGCGGCTAAACACGTCGCGGCCCAAATTGTCCGTGCCGAAAATATACTCGGCGCAGGGGGCGATCTGGGCGCGGGATGCGTTCTGCTCGTCATAGCCGTAAGGGGCGATCTGGTCTGCAAAAATGGCCACCAGAACGAACAGGACCAGCACCACCAGACCCACGACGGCCTGCCGGTTCTTTTTAAAGCGGCGCCAGATTTCCGCCAGCATGGTGTGCTTCCTTTCCTTGCTTTTAGCCATTTTGACCAGCTCCTTTCCGTTTAAAGAGCTTAAATCCGGACTCGCTCTCATACATGGTTTTCATACGGGGATCGATAAAGGTGTAGATAATGTCCACCAGCAGGTTCAAAATCGCGGACACAAAGGCAATCAGCAGCACGCAGCCCTGCACCGCGTTATAATCTCTTGCCAGCATGGAATCCACCAGATATTTCCCCACGCCCGCGATGGAGAAAATGGCCTCCGTGACGATGGAGCCCGCCAGAAGCGTTCCCATTTGCAGGCCGATGACCGTGACAATGGGAATCATGGCATTTTTCAGGGCGTGGCGCAGCACCACCACCCAGTAGGTCTGGCCCTTGGCCTTGGCGGTACGGATATAGTCCTGCCGCATCACCTCCAGCATGGAGCTGCGGGTGGTGCGCATGATGGTGGCGGAGGAGTTCACGCCCAGAGCAATCACCGGCAGCACCATCTGCTTCCAGCTGTCGCCATACCCCGAGGGGGGAAGCCAGTTCAGCGTCACGGAAAAAATCAAAATCAGCATCAGGCCCTGCCAGAACATCGGCATGGAAATGCCGAACAGCGCGCAGCCGGTGGACAGTGAGTCCCAAATGGTGTTCTGCTTCAGCGCCGATATGATTCCGAAGAAAATTCCCAGTATTATGCCCAGAACAATGCTCCAGGCGGAGATGTCGAAGGTGACCTTGAAGCGGACGATCAGCTCGTTGATCACCGGGGTTTTGGAGCGGAAGGACAGGCCCAGATCGCCCTGAATCAGCCCCAGCAAGGTGTTGCCCAGACGCTCCCAATAGCCGCCGTTGATACCCATTTCAATGCGATAGGCCTCCACGGACTCCGGCGTGGCGTTATCGCCCAGAGCGAGATACGCCGGGTCGCCGGGAGAAAAGTAGAGAATTGTAAACACGATGATGGTCACGCCGATCAAAACCGGTATGATCCACAGCAGGCGCTTTAATATGTATTTCAGCATTTCGTTTTCCCTCATTCAACCGTCGCGGCCAACTGTGTCAATTGCCCGCTGTTTATGCCGCAGCATGGGATAAAAAGGACGGGGCGAATAATATGAAGGAATTATTCGCCCCGCCTTTTCCCTGTTTTCCCGTTTCTCTGTTTCTAAATTGCCCTTCCGGCAGGAATGCTTATTCGAAGTAGCAGTACTTCAGCAGAGGAGACTGGTATGCACCGTTGCGCAGGCCCTGGAGGCTGGTGGAATGGCAGTAGATATCCTCCTGCTGATAGATGGGGACAATGATGCACTCGTCCAGCGCCTTTTGCTGAATGGCGGCGTTCAGCTCGCTGCGCTTGGCGGTATCGGCCTCCTTGGCGGCGGCCACGATCATGGCGTCCATGTCGGGATCACTGTACCCAAAGATGTTGTTGACCGCGTCGGTATAGAAGAAGCGGTTGGCAAAGTCGATATCGCCGTTGGTGGCGGCAATGCCCCAGGTGTAGATATCAAAGTTGTGCTCCACCTTCAGCGCCTGAGAGTTGGTGGCCGCGTCCAGAGCGACGATTTCCACATTGATGCCGATCTGCTTCAGGGCGTTTGCGAAGAATTCGCCGTAGGCCTGACGCAGGGCCATGTGGCCCACGTGATAGCGGGCGGAGAAGCCATTGGGATACCCAGCCTCGGCCAGCAGTTCCTTAGCCTTTTCAAGATTGTACTTGTAGACGGGATAGTCCACATGATAGGGAGAGTCAGTCTTTGCGATGGAGTCTGTGATGTTGTCGGGCAGCAGGCCCTTGGCAGGCTGGCCCACGCCGTCCATGCAGACCTTCCAGGCGCCCTCGATATCCAGCGCATAGGCAATGGCCTGACGGACGCGGACATCGTTGAAGGGCTCGCTGCGCTGGTTGAAGCTCAGATAGCAGTTGTCCATGGTGTACTCGCGGAAGACCTTCACGTCGGAGTTGGCGCTGGCGGCCTCGATATCCACGCCGGACAGGTTATAGCACAGGTCCGCGCCGCCGGTTTCCACCTCGATGTAACGATTGCCGTCCTCGGAGATCACCTTGAACTCAAGATTTTTGATGGCGGGCTGGCCCTCCACATAATAGTCTTCAAAAGCGGTCAGCTTGATGCTGCTGCCGATGGACCAGTCACTCCAGATATAGGGGCCCGTGCCGATGTCCATGGTCGCCCAGTCGCCGTTGTTCTCCTCATAGCCCTTCTTGCTGAACATGACGCAGGTGGGATAGGAGAGGTTGGCAATTACAGGCATGTACACCTCATCCATCACAATGACAAAGGTACGCTCGTCCACCACATGGCTCTTTTCCAAATCCATGTGGTCCGTGACAGACTTGTTGGCGCTCTCCCGCAGGCAATTGAGGGAGAACAGGCAGTCCTCCGCGGTCAGCGTCTCACCGTTATGGGTTTTGATGCCCTCGCGCAGGGTGATGGTCAGCTCGGTGGCGTCCTCGTTGAACTCCCACTTTTCGGCAAGCAGGGACTTATATTCCTGCTCCGGCACGGTGCGCTCGATCAGCGTCTCGTAGACCTGTGCCTTGACCTTGACGGTGTCGTTGGTAGTGGAACCGTTGATGGGGTCCTTGTCCGCCATATCGGCCTGAACCGCAACCACCAGCGTATCCTTCACAGGGGAGGCCCCGGCGCTGCCGCCGCCGGACTGGGAGGGGGTGTTGCCGCCGCCGCAGGCTGTTGCCAGCATACAGACGCACAGCAGCATTGCGAAGACTCTTGCTAACTTTTTCATACATCTTCTCTCCTTTTTGTTTTTACAATGAAACCGAAAATCGGTTATTGCCGGATTTGGTTTCCGTGCCGGGTGCTCCTGGCTTTTGGTGCGCCCGACATGCTCAAACTGTTTCCCTCTGCGCCTCAGCGCACCATTTCGTGAATCTGCTCCAGCGTCTTGCCGGTAAAGCCCAGCTTTTCCGCCGTGCGGCCCTCGGACCAAAAGTCCCTGCCGCACACGGCGCCCGCAAGGCTGACGAACGCGTCCATCATCGGCGTGGGAATACCCAACTCGTGGCCCACAGAGGCCAGAGGAACAAGGCCGGACATGGTGTCCTCCACAATGAACCGGTGGCTTGTGTTGGTGGGATTGCGCAGCGCGCGGTAAGATTCAATACTTTGAATCAGCTCGTACAGGCTGCCCTTAGGCTCCAGCTTGTAGGTCTTGGTCAGCATGCCGCCAAGGTCCAGTGCGTCCACGCCAAGGGCACCGCACACCGCCACCCGCTCCTTGTCGCACGCTGTGATGATATCCGCAATGTGGGGGGTGATGCCCTCCATGTAATAGTCGTAGCTCTCCCCCAAATCCATCTTGTTGACGTTCATCAGGCTTGGAATGGGGTGCAGCATGGCTCCGGCCGCCCGGAAGCCGGTTTCAAGAACATTGGCGGCAGGCTTCAGGCAGGGGAACACAGGCCCCAGCACTTCCATCAGACGGTCCACGTCCCCGGCGGGCAGGGTAGCCACCGACACGCTGACCTTCAGCCCGGTATGCAGAATATTGCCAAGCTCATAGCTGCGGCAGCCGTACATCAAATCGCCCGCCTCGGCAATGATCAAATCCTTGACGCAGCCGTCCTTGCCCCGCAGAATGTTTGCAAGCTCCAGCGCACCGCCGCAGTGGCCGGGATTAAGCATCACGATCTGGCCATCCCTGAGATAGGGCTTACACGCGTTGGCAATGCTTCTATGGGCGTCGGTGGTGGAGACAATCATCACCACGTCCGCGCCCTCCATCACCTCTTCGATACTGTCGGTAATCACTTCGGGCGCAGCTTCGCACTCGATCACACCGGTTACCTTTATGGTTTTCAACTCCCGCAGGCGGCGAATTTTCTCCTTGTCAATGTCATACAGCCGGACGCTGTATCCTTTGTCCGTGAGGATGGCTGCCATACTCTGCCCGCCCGCACCCGCGCCGATGATTGCAAACTTCAACATTGTACTCCCCCTGATCTCATCATTCTTTACCGATTTAATTGCTTATTATAGCACGCCGTGGGCAAAACAGCTTATGCGACAAATATACCAGTAATTATATGAATTCCACATAGTTGGCAGTTCTCTCACGGCGCCCGCCTTGCCTGACCTTGCATTTTTCGCCGTACAGAGGTATAATAAAAAATTAAAAGTCTGCGGTTTCCGGCATGGAATTCTACGGAGAATGCATTTTTCTCTGGCGCTCGATGCATTCTTTGTCAGATTTCGGTCGGCTGCACGGAAGCAAACGGGGCAGCTTTCCCAGCTTCCTGGTACGCAGCGGAAAGGGACAGGCCTGCTTATGACATTTCAACAGCTTATTTTTGCCGTCTCGGTCGCCAAATGTGCCTCTATCAACAAAGCGGCGGAGCAGCTTTACACGCACCAGAGCAACGTGAGCAACACCCTCAAGCAGTTGGAGGAGGAGCTGGGCATTGAAATTTTCCAGCGGACGAAAAAGGGCGTGCTTGTCACCAATGAGGGCCGGGAATTTCTGAACTACGCGGAGGATATTATCGGGCGGAAGAGCTTTGTCGAAAATCTTTACGCAGCCCGGCACCGCGACCGCAAGCAATATCTGCGCATTTCCTCCATGCGGGCCTACTTCCTCTCCACCCCTATGATTCACATGCAGGATACTCTGACCCAGCCGGACTTTCCGCCCACCTATATCCGGCTGGAGAAGCGTTCGTTTTCAGATGTTCTGGACGATGTGGAAAACGGCCGCTCAGACCTTGGAATTGTGTTCATCCCCCGGTCCCAGCGGCGGCGTATGCCCCGCATTGCCAGCGCCAAAAGCCTGAATTATACGGAGCTGGGAGAGAGCGTCATCAGCGCCGTGATGCGCGAAGACCACCCCGCCGCCGAGGCCCGCTCTCTGGAGCAGATCACCCGTTATCCGTATCTGATTGCGGAAGAGACGGAAAACTTTGATGTGTTTTATGACCAGCGCTCCGAATCCGTGACACACCTGTTTGAAAAGCCGCCGAATCTTGTGATTTCCTGCAATGAAAGTGCCACACTTCAGGATATCGCCGCACATTCGGACAATTTTTTTCTCAGCTGCACCCCGTGGAAGCATTCCCAGCATTATTCCTTTACCTCCTTCCCTCTGGAGGGGGAGGGAAACACACTGGTCCACTACTACGTGACCCGCAGGAATCACACTACCTCTGCCCTTTTGCAGGAATTTTTGACAGAATTGACCACCATGTTTTAAGCTCCGTGAAGCGCACGCTGCGTTCTTTCCCCCGAAAAATCAGAACGTATGCCGGTTTTGTAAAGCCTGCGGCGGAAGAATATGGTAAAAGAGCCATGCAGACGTGTCTGCATGGCTCTTTTGTGCTTCATTTCAGGGTTTGGGCGAATACGCCGATTTTCTTATCCATGGTGGAGATGTGCTTGGTCAGCCAGTCCAATACCATTTGATTGGCACCCAGAATGACCGACAGGTTTCCGCCGGAGGCGGCATAGTCGCTGCGCAGCTTGGCAAGCTGGCTGATAAACAGCTGGTGCGCCTGCTTCTGCGCCTCATATTCCGGGTAACGGATACTGAGCATATAGGTTTCCTCGTCCCGGAAATGCTGCTTGGTGTACGCATCCAGAAATTCCAGAAGCTCGCCGATATATTCCTTTGTGCGGTGCTCCCGCCCGGCCTGAAACAGCATTTCTGCTTTTTCAAACCAGAGCTTGTGCTGGTCGTCAATCTGACCCACACCGACAGATAAATTTGGCGTCCATGGCATACCCATCGTCTCCTTTTATTCAGATGCGTTCATTATAGCCAACAGACGACGTTTTTTCAAGTTCTTTTACCAAAAATTGCAGAAAGCAACATTTTTTTCGCCCGCTTCCACGGCTCCATCACCGAAGGTATGTAAGCTCTACGGTTGCCCCGGCTTCCAGCCCGGAACCGGCGCTTTTAGTAACAAGCTGGGCCGGGGCGGTCAGCACCGGGCATACGGGTCCGCCCCGCCCGCTGACAGGAACGGCCTCAAGCCCCCGCTCCGTCTGGCACAGCGCAAAGCGGCGCAATATCTCCATTCCCGGCGTTGCCTCAAGTGGCTTTGCAAGCTTTGCCGGGACCGTTTTGCGCAAGGGCCTCTCAATGCCCAGAAACATGGAAACCAGCTCTGAAACGCACCAGTCAAGAATGAAATAGGCCGCGTGGGGCGGGCCGGACATATTGCATCCACTTTAATCAATCTTCTTTAAAATCACAACTGTCTTTTTATATTTTAGCAGAATTTGTTATTATTCAACAATAAAATCTAAAATTTTTGCTTTAATTACGCAATCAGACAATCTTTCTTAAATTTCGTGTTTTTATCTTGGTTTCCATGTGCTTTCCCTGTAAAAAAGGTTTATCGCCCTTATTCTCTTTATTTCTCCACAAATCAATTTTCGGTTTAACCCCTCCGGTACAGCCGCGCCTTTTCCGCAAATTTAGGTAGATTTTGTTGAATCCAGTCAATTATCATCGTAAATTACGATATATATTCGTATTGACAGAAATTATCGATTTGACTTCATCTTTGAATATGAATAATGTAGATATTGGTTATGTACGCAATTTTTAGGAAGAAATAAAATTTTGGAGGCATTGTACCATGAAAAAAGTTCTCACTGCTCTTCTTGCAACCGCCATGCTGCTGTCTTTGACCGCGTGCGGAAGCTCCGCCCCCGCCGTGTCCTCCGCCCCCAGTGGCAGCGCTTCTTCCGCCCCCGGCGATGCGGCTTTTGAGAGCAGCATTCTCTTCTGCGGGTCTACCTCTCTCTATCCCATCATCTCTTCTCTGGCTTCTTCCTTCACGGACGAATATGTCACCTGGGACAAGGTGGATGCCACATTCCCCGGCGACAACATCTCTATCTATGTCGCCCCCGGCGGCTCCGGCGTGGGCGCCAGCGCCGTGATTGACGGCACGTGTGATTTCGGCATGATTGCCCGCAGCATCAAGGATTCTGAAAAAGAAGCTCTGGGCGAGGGGTACACCGAATATGTGGTGGCCAAGGACGCGCTCACCGTCTCCGTCAACGCCGAGAACCCTCTCTGCGGCCTGACGGACGACTTGTCCACCGACACCATCCGCCAGATTTTCAGCGGCGAGCTTTCCACGTGGAACGAGGTTGACGCCTCACTCCCCGCCGAAACCATTAATGTGTACATCCGGGACCTGTCCGGCGGCGCTTACGAGGTGTTTCAGAAGGCCATTATGGGTGACAGCGAGGTAACCGCCTCCGCCACCCAGTCCGCCTCCATGACGGAGCTGGCCACCAACATTGCAAACGACCCGTGGAGCATCGGCTATGCGGGCTTCGGTGCCTATAATAAGGCAAACCAGAACGGTCAGGTGCTGTTTGCCATGAAGGTGGACGGCGTGGAGGCCAACGAGGATAGCATCATCAGCGGCGAATATACCGTCCAGCGTCCCATCATGTTTGTCACCGGCAAGGCACTCACCCCCTCCCAGCAGGCTTTTGTGGACTACGTGTTCTCCGACGTGGGCTACAAGGTGGTAGAAGACAACGGCTATATCCCCGCCTTCACGGCGTGATTTTTAAAAGACCGGGAAATTTATTCTGTCCGGCAAACGCTGCCATTGTGGTGACAATGGCAGCGTTTGTCCTCCTATAAAATGAGAACCGGAGGGATCGTGATGCGGAAAATTGGGAACGCCCTGTTTCCCCGCCTGATTTGTCTGCTGACAGCCCTAACCGTGCTGTCTCTGGCGTTTGTGCTGATCTTTATTGTGCGGGAATCGCTTCCCGCCTTTCAGGAAATCGCCCCGACGGACTTTTTGCTGGGGCAACGGTGGATGCCCGTGGACTATGGCACCGGCGTATCCTACGGAATCGGAAACTACATTGCAGGGACCCTGTACGTTTCCGTGGTCGCCATCGTGCTTGCCGTGGTGGTGGGCGTGGGCACGGCGGTATTCCTCTCCTGCGCGGTGCCGGAAACCACCCGGGGCCTGCTGTGCTCCATGATTGACCTGCTGGCGGGAATTCCGTCGGTCATCTACGGGTTCATCGGCCTGTGTGTGCTGGTGCCGCTGTTTCAGCGGCTCCGCCTTTCCAGCAGCGGTCATTCCGTGCTGGCGGCAGCCATTTTGCTGGCGGTGATGCTGCTTCCGTTCTTGGTTTCCGCCTGCTGCGAAACCATGCTGGCCATGCGCCAAAGATACCTGCCCGCCGCCAACGCGCTGGGCGTAGCCTATTGGCATACGGTGGCCCATGTGATTCTCCCCCTCTCCGCCCGAAACATTCTATTGAGCGTGGTTCTGGCGGTGGGGCGGGCCATGGGGGAAACCATGGCGGTGATGATGGTCATGGGAAACGCGGGCGTGTTTCCCTCCCTGCTTGGCAAGGGAGAAACGATTGCCTCTTTGATTGCGCTGGAAATGGGAACGGCAGCAGTGGGCAGTACCCACTATCACGCGCTGTATGCGGCGGGGCTGGTTTTAATGGGAATCCTGCTGATTATCAACACCGGCATCGCCCTGCTGCGCCGCCGCCTGCTGCGGATGGAGGGCTGAACCGATGAAATGCAAAGCCTTTCTTGTCCGAAGCTGGGCGTATCTCAGCATGGCGCTGGTGGCCGCCGTCATCCTGTTCCTGTTCGGCTATGTGTTTGTGCAGGGCGGTCCTGTCATCACCTGGGAATTTTTCACCGCTTCTCCCAGCGGGTCGGTGCTTGGCTCCGAGGGCGGAATCTGGCCCGCCATCGCGGGCAGTCTCTGCTTCACGGCCACGGCGGTGGTGCTGGGGGGGATTCCCGCCATAGCTACCGCGCTGTATCTTGTATTTTTCTGCCAAAGCAAGCTGCTGCGGACCGTAATTCAGATGGTGATTCAAAATATCGCGGGCATTCCGTCCATAGTGCTGGGGCTGTTTGCATATAGCCTGTTGGTACGCGCTCTGGGCCTGGGCCGCTGTGTTTTATCTGCGGGCGTGGCGCTGGCAATCATGATTCTGCCGTTTATCGAGGTCCGGGCGGAAAAGGCATTTCGAGAGCTGCCGCCCGCGCTGACCCAGTCCGCCTACGCGCTGGGCTGCTCGAAGTCCTACACCATTTGGAAAATCGTTCTGCCCGCCTGCCGCGGCGAGCTGGTATCCGGCGTGATTCTGGGCGCCTGCTACGCCATGGGGGCCACTGCCCCACTGATGTTTACCGGGGGGGTGGCCTACGCGGCAATGCCGGTATCCCTCACAAAGCCCGCCATGGCGCTGCCGCTGCACCTCTATCTTCTGCTGGCGCAGGGCACCTCCATTCCTCAGGCCTATGGCACCGCATTCGTGCTGATGATGGTGGTGCTGCTCAGCAATTTTCTGGCAGCCTTGTATGCTAAAAGGAGGAATCGGGCTTGGAAACAATCCTAACACTAAAAGACGTAACCATTACTTATGACAAAAAGCCCGCTCTGGAGCAGGTTTCCCTCTCCTTTCCCAAAAACCGGATTACCGCAGTCATCGGCCCGTCCGGCTGCGGGAAAACCACCCTGCTGCGGGCGATGAACCGCATGCTGGAGGAGGAACCGGGCGCGGCTGTGGAGGGGCAGATTCTTCTAAATGGCGACGATGTGCGAAAGCTCCCCTCCGAAGAACTGCGCCGCCGGGTGGGACTGGTATTTCAAACGCCCGCCCCGTTTCCCTTCTCCATTTACAAGAACATGACCTTTGCCCTTCGCTATTACGGCGTACAGAATCAGGAACGGCTGGCCGCCCTGGTGCGGGAAAAGCTTACACTGGCCGGTCTTTATGAAGAGGTAAAGGACCGCCTTGACAAAAGCGCCTTAAAGCTTTCCGGCGGGCAGCAGCAGCGGCTGTGTATCGCCCGGGCACTGACGGCGGAGCCGGAGGTGCTGCTGCTGGACGAGCCCTGCTCGGCGCTGGACATCAGAAGTATCGAGGCCATTGAGGCCATGCTTTTGAAGCTAAAGGAAACCTACACTATTATTCTCGTCACCCACAATATCGCCCAGGCCCGCCGGATTGCCGACTATACAGCCTTTTTCAACAATGGACGGCTGGTGGAGTTCGGAGAAAAGGGCGCACTGTTCCTCCAGCCCCGGCATGAGGAAACCAAGGCCTTTTTAAGCGGCGTCTACGGCTGAGTTGAAAGGAGCATTATGCTGAACATCGAAATTCCCGGCCGCGAGCCGGTTGAAATCGACCATGTGGTTCTGGATTACAACGGTACCATCGCTGTGGACGGGGTGCTTTTGCCCGGCGTTGCCGAGCGCATCGCAAAACTGCGGGAGTTTGTCACCGTCACGGTGCTCACGGCCGACACCTATGGAACCGTCCGCGCCCAGTGCGAACCGCTGGGTATTACCGTGCAGACCTTCTCGCAGGCGGGCGCCGCCCTTTGCAAGGAATCCATCGTGCAGGGAATGGGCGGGGGAATCCTGTGCGTAGGCAACGGCTTTAATGATATCCAGATGTTCGACGCGGCGGCGCTGCGCGTCGCCGTTTTGGAGCGGGAGGGTCTGTGCCCCGCCCTGCTGTCCCACGCCGATGTACTGGTGGCCTCCCCTCTGGACGCGCTGGACCTGCTGCTCAAGCCCAACCGCCTGCGCGCCACGCTGCGCAGCTAGGATCCGTGTGTCGGCATACCGCCGCCTGATAAGGATTGTTTCTCTTCGTTTTTATCCTTACTTTCGAGCCTTGTCTCACGCAGCGTTCTTTTCTCCGCAAAGCGTTGTTCCCTCCAAAATACAAAAAAATTTTTTATATCTAACAAAAAGTATTGCATTTTAAAGGTCAACCTCCTATACTGAACAAAGGCCAATTTATTGGAATGTTACAAATAACTTTTGTTTCCCTTTTCGTATTTGCGGCATTCCGCCGGATTTTCCGGTTTGGCAAAAAAATAAAAGGAGCTTGTTAGATCATGAAAATTTCGCGTTCGGAGGACGTCAGTGTAGAGAATGTCTACCGCCTGGACGGCCGGGTCCCCATCAGCAAAGCAATTCCCTTCGGCCTGCAGCATGTGCTTGCCATGTTTGTGGCAAATGTGACACCGCTCATCATTATCGCATCCGTCGCAGTGTACAATGGACAGTCCTTTACCGCGATCGAAACCGCGCGCCTGATTCAGAACTGCATGATTATCGCCGGCATCGGAACCATGTTGCAGCTCTATCCCGTGGGCTTTCTTGGCTCAGGCCTGCCGGTTGTCATGGGCCTGAGCTTTACCTTCCTTGCCGCCTGCCTGTCAGCGGCCTCCAAGGACTACGGCATCATGGTCGGCTCCATTATCGTGGGCGGCTGCTTTGAGGGCGTTCTTGGCCTGACAGCGAAATACTGGCGCAAGGTTATTACGCCGATTCTTTCCGCCTGCGTGGTGGTTTCCATCGGTCTGAGCATCCTGAGTGTGGGCGTTTCCTCCTTTGCCTCCTCCTCGGCTTACCCGCTGGGCTCCTGGCAGAACCTGCTTGTGGCCGTGATTACCCTTACCTCCGCGTTCATTTTCCACACCAGACTCAAGGGGATTGCCAAGCAGCTTTACGTCTTGTTTGGCATGATGGTGGGCTACATCGTTTCAATTTTTTTCGGTATGGTGGATTTCGGCACAATGTCCTCCACCGTGCAGTCTCTCGGCGTGATTGCCGTTCCGCAGCTGGTGGCGTTTAAGCCACAGTTTGAAATCGGCTCCATCGTCTCCTTCTGCCTTGTATTCATTGTCTCCGCCGTGGAAACCATTGGCGACACCACCGCCACCTGCACTGGAGGTCTTGGGCGGGACATCACTGCCAAGGAGATTTCCGGCTCTTTGTGTGTGGACGGATTTATTTCCGCAGTTTCCGGCGGCGTGTTCGGCTGCTCTCCCATCACCTCGTTCAGCCAGAATGTGGGTCTGATCTCCATGACCCATGTGGTGAATCGCTTCTGCATTATGTTCGGCGCGCTGGCAATGATTCTCGGCGGCCTGTTCCCACCCATCGGCGCGTTTTTCACCACGCTGCCCGACTGCGTGCTGGGCGGCTGTACCGTCATTATGTTCGGCTCCATCATGATGTCCGGCATCAAGATGATGCATGAGGCTGGCATGAACAACCGCAACACTCTCATTACCGCAACCGCCCTTTGTCTCGGCGTGGGCGTGACGCAGGTGGACGGCTTCTTTGCTTACATGCCAAGCATGATCGGCGAAATCTTCGCGGACAATATGGTGGCGGGCGTGTTCGTTGTGGGGCTGATTCTGGAGCTCTGCCTGCCCAAGGACCCCAAGTGCTACGAAAGCTACGAGGGTTAAAAACCATCGGGAAGCCGATCATTTCTCCTTACAGCGGCATGCGGCCCGTTCTGTGTTTTTCGCCTCCGCCCGGGTAATAACGTCTCAGACATTGACCTGGCAGTTGGTTTCTCGACATACCGAATAAAGAACAGGCGCCGAGAGCATTCTCGGCGCCTGTTTTATAAAATAATGGCTTGTATTGTTCCAATGTGCGGCCCAATCTGCATCATCTCCGTTTATTTCACGGCGCTTGGGCAGATCAGCTTCGCATGGTCGGGCGCGATGGACTCCGCCGTTTGAAGCAGTCCCTCATAGCGGGCCTGCGTGGTTTTCACGGAGCCGTGCCCCAGTGCGCGGCTGAGCGCCTCAATCTCCCCGCCGCCGCTCATCCACATCAGGGCAAAGGTATGGCGAAGCATATGAAAATTCACGGTCTGGGGCAGACCGCAGCTTGAAAGCATGCTCTGGAATCGATATTGATAGGTGCGCGGTCCCAGCGGCTGCTCGTCGGTTCCCGTTAGAAAATACGCCGTCGGATAAATCCGGGTCCCAGTTGACTAGCTTCAGCCCCGCGTTCAATACGCGGGAAATATCGGCCACGGTTTTTCGGGAAAGTCCGCCTTTCCCATCCATCCGCCCGCTGTGCATCCGTTCATTCAAAAAATCACGGATGTCCGCCACGGTCAGGTAATCCACCACCGCTTCCCCCAGACGCGGCAAAATATGCCGCCGGACAATCCGCTCGTAGTTTGCATAAGAAGCGGCGTTTACCTCTTTGCGGGCCGCCGCCAGCCACAGCTCGAATACGCCCCGGATGGTCATTCCCTTATGAAACTGGTCCCCCAGCTGGCAGCTCCCGTTTTCCTCCGCCATTCGCTGTTCATCCTCATCTTTCATTTCATAGATTGCTTTTACCGTGCCATTTTACCATTTGCTGCTCTCTCTGACAAGGGAAGAATCCGCCCCGTCCGTCTCCTCTGCGAGATCTTCAGGCCCAACAAAAAAATTACGCCGGTACCCTCAAATTTTACGGTGTTCCCGAAAAGCAAATTCGGCAGCATCGAATACCCGGTCGTTATTATCAAATTCCAATTGTGCTTATTCTGTGAATTTGTTATAATGCCGGTAATGCAGCTTTTGGAAACTGTGGAGGGAGGGCTTTGCCATGCCGGGAGAAAGCAAGCTGGTTTTGTCTGTCGTAAAGGCGTTTCGCCTGCTGGACATTCTGTCCGAGGCGAAGGCTCCTTTAAGTCTCGCGGAGCTGAGCGAACGCTCCGGCTGGCCTAAAAGCACCGTATACGGCCTGCTCTCCTCCATGCGGGAGTCCTCAGCGGTGGAGCAGCAGCCCGACGGGCGGTACTTTCTGGGCGTTCGCCTGTTTGAATACGGCTGCGCCGTCAGCGCCGGGTGGAGCATTTCGGAGCTGGCCCGGCCCTTTTTGCAGCATCTGGCATCCAAAACCGGCGAGTCGGTCTTTCTGTCCGTGCTGAACCGGAACGAGGCCATCACCATTGATCAGGTGCAGAGCCGGGCGGGGCTGCGGGTGGTGTCCGAGGTGGGAACCCGCCTGCCGCTTCACTGCACCTCGCAGGGCAAGGTGTTTCTCGCCGCCATGCCCGAGTCCGAGGCAATGCGGGTTTTGAAGCTCCAGCCCCTTTCCGCCTATACCCCCCACACGTCCGTCACATGGAAGGACCTCTCCAAGGATTTGGACGCGGCCCGGCGGCAGGGCTATGCCGTGGAGGACGGGGAATATAAAATTGGACTGGGTTCGGTATCCGCGCCCATTCGGGATACCTCCGGGCAGGTGAAATATGCCGTGGGCATCATTGGTATGTTCAACAGGTCCCAGTCCCGAGAATTTCAGGACGCCCTCCTTCTCACGCAGACCACTGCGGCTCAAATCTCCAGCGCCATGGGCTATCGGCAGGGAAAATAGCGCCGCGCTGTTTGATGCGACGATTGCAGATACACTTTCCGTTTTTTAAATTAAGGGCCGACCGTCCGGTAAAAACCGGACGGTCGGGCCTTTTAATGACATCTTTTTTAAACATAATTGATGGAACAACGTTTGAGCAAAACGTCCTGCACCGCACCTTTTGGCCCGAAGCAGGACGCATTCTTAAAGAAAAGGAACCTGATCGCCGTTTTTCTCAGATACCCGAAAGGTCGAAGTCCGGCGTGTATTCTTCCTTGGCGGAGGTGCGCTCCTGCACATAGCCGTCGGCAATCCCGCAGTTTTCCATATACTGCGCGGCGGCGGTATATTCCGCTCTAGTCACCCGGCGGGCAAGTGTCCCCTTCGCCCCCGGCTGAGGCGTGTATTGGGCCATCAGGGAAAACAGCACATCCCCCGGTCGAAAGGCGGACGACACCCAGTCCAGCACCCGGCGGGTGTTTTCCAGCTCCCCCGGAAGCACCAGATGGCGGATCAAAACCCCCGATTTCAGCCGCCCGTTTTCCATCTGATACGGCCCCACCTGGCGGAACATCTCCAAAATTGCGGCCTTGGTCCAGTGAAAATAGTCCTCCGCACCGGAGTATTCCTTCGCGGGACCGGGCAGCGCATATTTCAAATCCGGCAGATATATCTGCACCTTTCCCTCCAGCAGCCCCAGCGTCTCCGACTTTTCATAGCCGCCGGAGTTCCACACCACGGGGACCGGCAGGGGCCGGTCCAGTGACGCGGCCACGGCGGGCGTAAAGTGGGTAGGGGTTACAAGGTCGATACACGCCGCGCCCTCCGCAATCAGCTCTTCGTAAATCTCCCGCAGGCGGGAGATGCTCACAGGCTTTCCGCAGTCTCCGCGGGAAATGCTTTCGTTCTGGCAGAAGCTGCACCGCAGATTACATCCCGAGAAAAAGACGCAGCCCGCGCCCCGGTCCCCCACAAGGCACGGCTCCTCCCACAAATGGAGCATCGCCTTTGCCGCCACGGGGGTCAGCGGCATGGCGCACACGCCACCGGAAACCGTCTCCGTCCGCTCCGCCCCGCAGCTCCGGGGACAAATGCTGCAAATCACGGCTGCTCCACCTTGAAATCGGGGCCAAGGTTCCCCTCCCGCCAGTGCTTGCGGCACAGGCCAATGTACTGGTCGTTGGCCCCCAGCACCACCTGCGCCCCCTCCTTCATCACTCGTCCATTCTTGTCAAACCGGGCATTAAAGGAGGCTTTTTTGCCACACCAGCAGATGGTTTTCACCTCTTCGATTTTATCCGCCATCACCAGCAGCTCCTCGCTGCCGGGAAAAAGATCACCCTTAAAGTCCGCCCGCAGGCCGTAACAGATGACGGGAATCCCCGCGTCGTCCACCAGAGAGACGAGGTAGTCCACCTCCTCCTTGGTAAGAAATTGGGCCTCATCTACAATGATGCAGGCGTTTTGCTGCAATTCCATGGGGTTGATTTTCTGCATCTCGTCAAAATAGATGCAGGGGTATTTCAGCCCGATGCGGGAGGACACCATGTGGTCCCCGTCCCGCAGGTCCAGCCGGGGCTTCACCAGAAGCACCTGCTGGCCCCGCTCCTCATAGTTGAAGCGGGTCATCAGCGCGTTTGCCGTTTTGCTGGAGCCCATGGCCCCGTATTTAAAGTAAAGCTGTGCCATTCCCTTGTTTTCTCCCTTATGTCTCTTCCGTTTCGTTTAGTTCTCTTCCT
Organism: Oscillibacter sp. GMB15532; assembly: GCF_041020825.1. Lineage (NCBI taxonomy): Bacteria > Bacillati > Bacillota > Clostridia > Eubacteriales > Oscillospiraceae > Oscillibacter > Oscillibacter sp. GMB15532. The sequence continues at coordinate 153,787 of NZ_JBEVTO010000004.1, read as the reverse complement.
TCGTTTCGTTTGCCGCAGCCTCCGCTTCGCCGTCCCTGTGCTCCGCCACGCTGATTTGCTCGTCGTAAGAAAGGGAGTGCTCCTCCGGCTTTCTCTCACCCAGCGGCGGATTCAGGTTCTGAATGTCTGTCACCATTTTGCGGCAGGCTTCGCAGTGCCACATGATTTTATACTGACAACCAAAGTCGCCCGGCTCGGACACGTCCACAGTCTCCGCAGAAAAACCGCTGGAGAAAAAGCCCGGCTTTTTTTCCTGCCAGTATATGCCCCGCCCGCCCCACAGATAGCCTTTGACCATATCACCACCACACCACGGGCATTTCTCCGGGGGTCCCTCGTCCTCCTCCGGTTTATCACGGCGGAGCCGGGACAAAAAGGTCTTCATGGGCGTATCCTTCTCTCCGGGCTGCCGGGCATAACCGTCCTCCGCCCGCAGGCCCTGACGGACGGCTTTAAAATACGCCTTGAACTCATCGGAGACGGCGTTCTTTTCTCTCTTCGGCGTTTCCTTTTCCCTCGATCTCTGGTGCTTTTCCCAATCGCTTTCCTCGTCCCGGTTCCAAAAAGCCATGGTAACGCCCCCTTTGACGATGTTACAGCGTAAGCTGCATGAAAATGGTCCCCGGCAGCGGACTGTCGTTATACCTGGGAATCTCCTGGAACCCCAGTGCGCGGAACAGGCGGAGCGCGTCGGGCAGCATGGGCAGGGTGTCCAGCTTCATCTGCCGATAGCCGATTTCCCGCGCGTCGGAAATCAGCCGGTTCATCAATTCCGTCCCCGCGCCTTTCTTACGGAACCGGGGGCGGACATACAGCCGCTTCACCTCGCAGCTCTCTTCGTCCAGCCGGCGCAGCGCCCCGCAGCCCGCAGGCGTTCCGTCCACCCGGATAAGATACAGCCGCCCATCCGGTTTGCCGTATTTCTGGCGCAGATTCGCAAGCTCCGCGTCGCAGTGCTGCACCTGCAAATAAGAGGCAAAGGGCGGCGCCGCCAGAATCAGCGTATCCACGTATTCCTGAATCATGGAGCGCATGACCTCCGGCTGCTCATAGGCCAATTCCAATGTCAATAACATACCAGCAGTACCTCGCTTTCCGCTTGCGTTTCAAAATCGGGCTTTTGAGACTTACAACTCCAGCTCCATATAAATCGTTTCCGGAAGGGGACTGTCGTTATAGCAGGGAATATCCTGAAATCCCCGCCTCCGGTACATGGTGATGGCTGATGTCAGAAACGGCAGGGTGTCCAACAGCATTTTTTGATAGCCGATTTCCCGGGCGTCCGCCAAAAGCTGATCCAGCAGCGCCGTGGAGATTTTTTGCCCGCGATATTGGGGGCGGACATACATCCGCTTCAGCTCGCAGCGGGTTTCATCCAGTCTTCGCAGCGCGGCGCACCCCGCCGCAGCACCGTCCACCCGGGCAAGATACAACCGTCCGTCCGGCAGGCCGTATTTGCCCTCAAGGTCGTGAAACTCGGCATCATAGTGCTGGAGGTTCAGATAATCCGCAACAGACGGACTTTCCTGTACCAGCATCTCCGTATATTCCTGAAACAGCAGACGAATCTCGTCCTGACAGTCATATGCAGGCTCCACCGTCAAGCTCATGAAAAGGACCTCCTTCAAGCTGTTTTTCCCGGCCGTATTCTCCCAGCGCAGTTTCTGCCTCCTCCTTTAACCGGGCGAAAGCAGAGGGTACGGCTAGCCGGTCCAGCGCCGGTCCGTCCGCCCAAGAAAAATCCTCCGGTCCGCTGCCAGAAACCTCCAACACATAACACGTCATATGCCACTCCACATGGGTAAAAATATGCTTTGCTGTCAACCGGCGCTTCCACGCCCGGGGAGAAAGCGCCCAGCGGGCGCATTGGCCGGCCGCCGCTGTCTCGTCCAGCGCACCCTCTTCGTTGGGGAACTCCCACAACCCCGCCAGCAGACCGTCCTCGGGTCGCTTCCGCAGGGCAATTTTTCCGTCCCGCAGGAAAAGAAACACGGTTTTTTCTTCAATCCGCCGCGCCTTTTTAGGGGACTTTACCGGTAGGCGCTCCGCCGTACCTCGGCTCCGGCCAAGGCAGCGCCCCATAAGAGGGCACTGTGCGCATTTTGGCGGGCCATTCGGCACGCAGACCACAGCCCCCAGCTCCATCAATGCCTGATTGAAAATGCGGATGTCCTCCGAATCGTGGGGCACCAAAGCGCCAATCTGTTCCCGAACGGCTTTTTTCGTCCCGGAATCAGCGATATCGTCATGGCAGTCCGTTAGCCGGGTAACCACACGGAGCACGTTGCCATCCACCGCCGGTTCCCGCAGTCCGAAGGCCGCCGAAGCCACGGCGGATGCGGTATAGTCCCCTACGCCCGGCAGGGCAAGAAGTTCTTCATAGGTATCGGGAAAGCGCCCCTCCATGGTCATCGCCACCATCCGAGCCGCGCGCTGCAAATTTCTGGCACGGCTATAATAGCCAAGGCCCTCCCACTGCTTCATAAGGACCTCCTCCGGCGCGTCTGCCAAGGCCTCCACCGTGGGAAACGCAGTGAGAAACCGCGCGTAATACCCCAGCACCGCCGCCACCCTGGTCTGCTGGAGCATCACCTCTGATACCCAGATGCGATAGGGGTCCCGGGTCTTCCGCCATGGCAGGTCCCGGGCATTGGCCCGATACCAGAAAAGAAGCGGAGAAACAATATCCGATAGAGTTGTCAGTTGGGTACGGGGCATGATATACTGTACTCCTGAACGATGAATTTCAAAGCTCCGTCCGTCGGGAGGAACCGTGGTTCAAGTATAGCATATTTCCCTGCATGGGGATATCCTTTTTTTAAATTTTTCGGAGACCCTTTTGGCGCCGCCGGAGCGGGAGGATGGTTTTATGAATTGGAAAAAAGCAGGAGGTCCCGGGCGCTATGTCGCACCCATTGTCTGCGCGGTTTTGATGTCGTTGCTGATGCTGGGCATGATGTGGCTGATGGTCTGGGGCTTTGAAACGGACCCGGCGGGCGCGCCGCCCACGCCCCTTTTGGCGTTACTGATCGGGTTCCCCGCGGTGGTAATTGCGGGCGTGATTGGGGCGCTGATCCAGCGCCTGCGGGAGCTTGGCCGGAAAGAAGAGGACGACGCCAAGCGCTTTTGAACACTGCGCCGCACGGGCGGCGTCCACAGATAAAAAACTGACAGGAGGACACAAAAATGAAACTGTTTACAATTGAGACGATTCCCGGGCGGGAGCTGGAGGCTTTGGAGGCAGTAAAGGGCGCCGTGGTATTCAGCAAAAACTTTGGACACGATTTTATGGCCGGGATGAAGACGCTGGTGGGCGGCGAAATCAAAGGCTACACGGAAATGCTGGACGAAGCCCGGGCCATTGCCACTAAGCGCATGGTGGATGAGGCGGCGCGTCTGGGCGCGGATGCTGTGGTAGGCCTGCGGTACGCGTCGGCCTCCGTGATGCAGGGCGCCGCCGAAGTGGTGGCCTACGGAACGGCTGTGAAATTTAAATGATGCGCGTCACATTTTTGGCCCACAGTGGTTTTTTGGTGGAGCTGGACGGCGCAAACTTTCTCTTTGACTGGTGGAAGGGGGACCTGCCGCCCCTTTCGGACAAGCCTCTGTTTTGCTTTGCAACCCATGGGCACAGCGACCATTTCGCTCCCAAAATTTTTTCTCTGGACGACGGAAGCCGTGAAGTCCGCTTTCTTCTTGGGAAGGGCATCAAGCTTTCCCCGGAAAATCAGAAGAAATGGGGCCTCTCTCCCGAAACGGCGGAAAAGTGCGCGATTTTGGAAGGGAACGAACGCACCGTGCTGCCCCACGGTGTGACGGTGGAAACCCTGCCCTCCACCGACGAGGGCGTTGCGCTGATCATCACCTGTGAGGGGAAAACCCTTTACCACGCTGGGGACCTGAACTGGTGGCACTGGGCAGAGGAACCGGGAGACTGGAACCGGAATATGGAGGCAGACTTCAAGCGATATATCGAACCTCTCCGTGGTCGGTCCATCGACTTGGCCTTTGCCCCGCTGGACCCCCGTCAGGGAACAGCCGCCGGCTGGGGGCTTCTCTATCTTTTGGAACTGGCAGAGGTTCATCGGCTGATTCCCATGCATCAGTGGAAGGATTTCAGCCCCACGCAGCGCTTTTTGGAGGAGCATCCTCAATGGACGGAAACCCTTCTGCCGGTGGAGCAAATGGGACAGCAGTGGGTCCTGTGAGCGCCCGTGCCGCAGTCCCACCCGCAGGCCGCTTGCGGCCCGGTCACTGCACAGCGGCTGGCTATCTTAAAGAAATCCGTTTACCTTACGGCATAAAAACGCGCTTTGGCGGCCTTAGCTGCCAAAGCGCGTTTCATTATGAAAGCAATTTCCTATCCGTTCAAATGGGCAGAGACGGCAGGCATGAATCTGCGGGGCCGCCAAAATTGTGCGGGCCCGCTCTAAGCCGGAACACAGGCCGGGGCGGTTTTACAACGTCTCAAGTGCCCAGAGGGGCAGGTTCAAAAGCCCGGGCTCCCGGCGATAGTCGGCAAGAGAGGTGCGGATGGACTGCCGGGGCAAAAACCGCTCGCGGAAGACCTTCAGCTTTTTGGACTGGAGATTCTGCTCCACCGTCACCTCCACAGGGATGGCCTCCAGCCCGTTGTCCACCAGAAACTCCACCTCTGCGGTACCCCGGGGGGCCACCCAGTAGCACACCACCATCTGGTTCAGGCTGTCCAGCTGCTGAAGCACATATTGCTCTGTCAGTGCCCCGTGATAGGCCTCGAACACCGAGTTTCCCTCCAGGAGCATGTCCTGCCGCAGGCCAAGCAGGCAGCCAAGCAGGCCCACGTCCGGAAGATACAGCTTAAACGCCCGGGCGTCCTCGCTGGCCGCCAGAGGCGATTCCGGGACCTCGGCGCGATGAATGTCCCGGACAAGACCGTTGTCCGCCAGCCACGTCAGCGCGGCGTCAAACTCCCGCGCGCGGGCGCCCTCCTTCATTGCTCCGAAGAGAAACTTCCGGTTCCCCCGGTCCAGCTGCCGGGGAATGCTGCTCCACAGCGTCCGAATGCGCGCCAGCGCGTCAATGGGCGCATATTTTGAAAAACTCTGCTCGTAGACGGACAGAATGTGCATCTGGGCCTCCCGGGCGGCAAAAAAATCGCGGTCCGCCGCAAAGGCGCCGACCGCTTCGGGCATGCCGCCCACGAAGCAATAATATTTTAAGAACCGGATATAGTCCTGACGGTAGTTGGGCGTCAGGTCATAGCGGCTTTCCCGAAGCATCCCCACATACTCCTCCCGGCCCACGGCGCGGAGAAATTCAAAAAAGGACAGGGGATGCAAATCCAAAACCTCCACCCACTCCGCAGGAAAGGGCGCGCCGCTTCGGATCGCCGCATCCAGCCCACTGCTGCCGCAGAGGACATGGTACTGGGGCGCCTCCTTGCCAAACAGCTTCAGGCAGGCCAGCGCCTGGGGAATGGCCTGAACCTCGTCAAACACCAGCAGCGTCTCCGCCGGATCGATCTTGTATCCTGCATACAGCTCCAGCTCCGTGACAATCCGGTCCACCGAAGGATTGCCGTCAAACAGGCCGGAAATCTGACTGCTGGTTTCAAAGTCCACATAGACGCACCGTGCGTATTCCCTCTCGCCGAATTCCCTCAGCAGCCAGGTTTTTCCTACCTGCCTGGGTCCCCGCAAGATCAGCGGGCGGCGGGTTTTTCGTTCTTTCCATTTTTTTAGATGTCCATAGGCCGTACGATCCATCCGGGTCACTTCCCTCTCACATAGTTCGGGCGCGGCTTTCCGTGTCCGTCGCGTCCGCAAACCGCGCCCCGGTGGTTTCCCGGCCTGAGCGGGTCGAAATTAGTAGAAACCTGTCGTATCTCTATATTATAGCATATTTCTCCAAACAGTCAAAGGACTTTTCGGATTTTGTGCACATAAATCGCGCAAAAAACGCGTCGTTAAAAGGTAGCTTTTCACAAAGCCGGGGCGTTTTTTGTCCCGATTTCGGAAAACAATAAGCGCGGAGCGAAGGGTTCTTGTTCCTTCGCTCCGCGCATTTTCAAATAATTCACGGCCGCTTATGCGGCTTTTTTGCTTTTCCAGTGTTCCTTTTCCGGAAGAGACGGTTCCACTATTTCTCCGTCAAAAGGCGCAGGGTGGCCCGTTCCTCCATCAGGTCTGCGTACAGGCCCAGAAGGTCCGCCTCCGCCGCCCCATTGCCGCGCAGCGGTTCCACCAGTTCCCCGCTGAGCCGGTATATCCTGGTGAGGCCCAGATTTCCGGCCACGCCCTTCAAAGAGTGGGCCGCCTCAAACGCAGCGTCACGGTCCCCCGTGTCCAGCGCCACGCCCAGCGCGGCAAACGCCGCGTCCTCTAAAAACAGGCCAAAGCACACGGCGTACAGCTCTTCATCACCCAAAAGACGGTTCATGGCTCCGTCCATGTCCGCGCCGTGGGCGCGGAGCTGATCGGTCAGCTTGCTCACAAAGGCGCGCCTTACTCGTTGACGATCAGAGCAATCAGCTCCACCGGCACATCACCGCGATTTTCCAGACTATGGGAAGCCCCGCCGCCGGTTTCGGCGATATCTCCGGCATGGAGAACGACCTCCGTGCCGTTGTCGTTGAAGATGGCCTCTCCGCTCAGGATGTAGTAAAACTCCGTCTCATGCTCGTGGGGATGGTAGCCAAAGGAGCAGCCCGGGTCCAGCGTAGCGTGGTTAAACAGCCGGGCATTTCCGTACATCTGGTCCGGTGTCGCCAGAACCTTCATATGCCCAAAGCCGTTTCCTCCGTGTACTTTTTTGTCCTCACGGGGACAATCTTCAGAACGCTGATACATTTCCTTATCCTCCTTTTCTTTCTGCCTCCGGCCTTGCGTCCGGCTGCATCCGATGATACAATTGACTGATAAAAATTATGCGGTTATCATATCACAGGTGCCAAAAAATGTCTACCCTTGCAACCAACACGCTGATGCTTCATCTGGAGGGAATTGCCATGAAAAACCTCGCGGCCGCGCTGGCGGCGTTTTTGCTTCTACCCTGTCTGTCTGCCTGCGGAGCAGGAGCTGGGCCATCCCCCGCTTCCTCCTCCGGCTCCCTCCCCGCCGACGAGCCGCTCAAGCTGGAGACGCTGCGGCTGGAGCTGACCCGCCGGGAGGGGCTCTCTGCGGACGCGCTGATGTACGCAGTACAGGCACTTCCGCAGGCTTTAAAAACCGCGTTGGCCAACCACGGCGTGGAAGCGGGTACGGTGGAAATCACTGTGGGCACATCCCCCGCTGCCACGGCTCAGGCCTTGGAGGAGGGCGGCGTGGATTTAGCTGTGCTGCCCGGAGAGGCCTTTGTGGAGGCAGGCGGGTCCGCTGTTCCTCTGCTGGCGGCGCAGGAGCACGGCGATCTGCCCGACAGCGCAGACCCGGCGGACTGGAAAAGCGGCGAGACAGGCCCCAGCAAAACAACCTCCGGAGGGCAGCAATCTCTGATTCTGGCAGGCCCGTCGGAGTATGGCCGCCAGTTGGCAAACCGGGCCGCATCGGACACGTCCCTGACTTGGGACGAGCTCGATCGGGCTACGTGGTTCCTGACCTCGGATGAAGCAGACATGATTGACCTGTGGCTGGCGGATCATTACGAAGGGAACACCCTCTCTGATCTGAACAGGGTTTCCGTCAGCGCATTGCCCATCGGGAGCGGGCACGATCTCCTAAGTGCGCTGGCCGCAGGAGCTGCCGACGTGGCGGTTATTCCCGCCGACATGCGACCCGATCTTGCGTCTTTTTGGCAGGAGGAGCTAACGCGTCCCGGCGGGATTTTTGACGAAACCACGGTCATCGGCGTTACTGAGAAGTACTATGACACGATTTTAGCCGCCCGTCCGGGAGACACGCTTTTAAATGGGGACGCGTTCCGCTCCGCTCTGGCGGCGGCGATGGAAGAACTGTCCCGCGTGCAGGGTGACGTTACCGTCGCACTGGGCGGCGTATTCTCCGCTCCGGTGAGCGACGGCGACCTGAACGGCATGCGCCGCCTTGCCACTCTTGGCCGCTGAGGCTCTAAGCAATAAAAAGGCACCGCCTGCTTGGCGGTGCCTTTTTTATCTTTCAGGGCTTACACTGCCCACAGGGAGTGTAGCCCCCGTCAATCAAGTCCTCCCGGCTGCCGGTGTAGTCCCGGCGGTTGCTCTCGCTCATGGAGAGAACGCCGGAACAGTCCGGGCGATGAAATTTCATGGAGTTTGTATTGAGTACATAGTGCTCCTCTGCCGAAGCATCGGAGGAGGAGTCGGGCTCCTCCCCGGTGAGATAGCTGTTTCCCGTGGCGTAGTCGATGGTGACGCCGGGCTGGGCGTTGTATACGTACACGTTAAATTGCACGCCGCTGCCGCCATCCTCCACGGATTCGGCCTCCATCTGAACGCCCCTTGCCACCAGCTCGGTCCCCTCAAAAATGGGCGTGACCCGGTAGAGCACATGGTTCCCCGTCTCACGCACATAATCGGCCAACTCGTTTTCAAAAGGCAGCATTCCCTCCACATTCAGGTACCGGGTGCCGGTGATGAGATTTTCCTCGTTGGCATTTTCGCCTGTAAGCTGATAGCCCAGCAGGTGGCAGCGGTTATAGAGGTATTTGCCGTCCACAAGGTCGTATTTGACCGTGTGCCAGCCAGAGGGCTTTACCTGCCCGATTTCGCCCCGCGGCTCTGTGGGCATGGTGTCCGGACTTACATTGGCATAGGCCGGGCCGCACCGGCCCAGAAGATCCAAGGGGCTGTATTCCTCAAAGGAGGTTTCCGTGTAGTCCGTGTCCGGAAAAGACGGCAGGTTGTCGTTCAGCAGAACGTAGGGTTGGTCGGAAAACTCCGGCACATCCGAAAGTGTAAAGGAAATGGTCCTTGCCGCCGGAACGCAGCCGGACAGGAAAACCGTGACCGCAAGAAAAATCGGAAGAAAGATACTCTGTGCTTTTTTCATGGACGCTCCTTTAATCGGTACGATTAGAACTCGGTATGATACAGATGGAAAAACAGGCGGCGGAAGAAAATTTCTTCTTCCGTCGCCGTGAGCGGCACTGCCGCGGGTGGACAACTTCTTTCCGGGCGTGAGCTGCATAAATCATCTTCACCCGGCGGGCGTATAACGAGCGCCTCGCCGTGTCGTCAGAATTTTCCGCTTCTGCCGGAAAAACCGCCGGAGCGCACGCTGGTTCCACCCGAGTGCCCTCCTCCCGAGTGCCCTTTCGCAGAATCATTTTCAATCCTGCGGCGTGTCTCTGTCCGGTACAGGAACGTATCCTGCTGTCCCGTGAGGTGAAAGCCGTCCGAGGGTATATAGCGGTCCGCGGTCCGGGCGGACACGGCGGTATTCATCTGCCTTTTCCAATACAGGCAAATGCCGCCCGCCAGCAGCAGCGGTACCAAAATCACCGCGCCCAGCCTGATGGCAAATTCCCCTTCATCGTACTTCGGGCTGAGTGTTTTTTTGTAAGAGTAATCCGTTTGAGGTTGATTCCCCGTCTCGGAACGGCCCTCCGTTTCATTGTAGTTCGGCGTGGGCTCCACATCGAAGGGCTTCCCATCCCGCGCTAAGGACAGATATTCCCCCGCTGTATCCAGATAGGCAGAAAAGCCCTCGTAATATGCATCCTCCCCCAAGAGAGGGAGCACATCCTCGTCCAGCAATACGTCCTTTCCGTAATCGGTAAAGGCAGCATTTCCATAGCCGTAGGCAATCAGGGCATAGTCCCGCTCCGCCATGCTCAAAAGGAGCAGCAGTCCGCTTTTTTCCTCGCCGTAGCCCAAGTCGTACTCCGTGTAAACAGCCGTGGCAAGGTCGTAGGCGTCGCTGCCGCCGCCCATGTCCTCCATGTCTTCCAGTGTGACGATGTACACCCCGCACTGATACTGCTCGGCAAGCGCCTCTGCCCGATTGTTCAGTTCTTCGCGCTCCGTCTCCGTCAAAAGGCCTGCCGCGTCCGTCACCGCGTCCAGCTCCGCCGCCATGGCGGGCAAGGACAGCGCGAATGTCAGGGCAAGCACCAAAAGCAGACGCAATCCTGTCTTTTTCATATTCCCGCCCCCCTCACAGCAAAATCAGGCCCAGCAGACCCATCAGCGGCAGAGAAATCCCGAAAAACCACAGCCAGAATTTCACCCAGTCCATGGGGAGGTCACCCACCAGCTTTCCCGTCTGGCCGTTCATGGCAAAGAGGAAGTCTTTCCCTTCCCAGCGGGTTCCCAGCATCCACACCGGCAGCAGGGCGTACTTTGCATCGCATTTTTGGAGCCGGACGGAGCCGCTCTCCTGACGCAATGTCGCGTAGCCCCTGGCTGTGGCGGTAAGTGCGTCCTCCGTGCTGGCCTTGATGCGGGAATAGGCCCGGTCTTTACACTCCGCGGAGCCCTGGTCGTATTTATCCGCCAGAAAGCCGGGCAGATACGCGGTGGAAAACTCCTTCAGCTCCCCATAGTCGAAGGGCTCAATGGCGTCCATATGGGCGTTGGGCATTTTAGAGGAGCCGTCCACCGGCACCTTCTGAAAATCCACGGTGCCCTCTCGCACCACCCGGAAGTGGTCGGTGACCGTGACCTCCTCGTCTCCCCTTCTGTACACCTGCACTCTGGTTCCCAGAAAGTGCAGGTTCCCGTCCGACTTGCCGTCAAACAGCCAGAAGGGGACATAGACGCCCTTAATTTCCTGAATGCGGTTCCCGGAGGCAAAGGACTTTGGCAAAAAGCGCTTGCCCTTGTAATATTGCTTCAGCGCGGACACGGCGGCGTCCTTATCCATCCGAAAGGGAATGACGCAGTCGGGCCTGAGCTGGCCGGAAAATTGGGCGGCAATCACCGACGGGTTTCCGCAATAGGGGCAGGATGTGGCGGCGGTGGTATCGTCGCAGATCAGCTCCGCCCCGCAGGAGGGGCAGGAATAGGCCAGCAGGTGGGCAGCCTCCTCCTCGCTCCACTCGCCGCCGCCCATAGAGGCTTCCGGCTCCGGCTGCGCGGAAGAAGCCTGCTCCTTGTCCGCGTAAAGCTGCTCAATGGCCTTTACATCAAAGGACAAGCCGCAGTATTCGCACTCCAGCTTTCCCGACGCGGTGCCAAAGTGTAAAGGGCCGGTACAGGCCGGGCACTGGTAATTGGTAATTTTGGTGGCCATGGGCATTCACCTCCGTCTTTATTACTGAAGGTCCCCGTCGTCAAAGGGATCGCCGCATTCGGGGCAGAATTTGGGCGGACGGGCCTTGTCGGCAGGCTCCCAGCCGCACTTGTCGCACTTGTACTGAGGAACGCCCGCAGGCTTCGCTTTCCCGCACTCGGCGCAGAATTTTCCCTTGTTCACCGCGCCGCAGGCGCAGGTCCAGCCGTCCTGCACAGGCCTTGGCCTGCCGCATTCGGGGCAGAATTTCCCAGCAGCCTTCGCGCCGCATTGGCAGGTCCAGCCCCCCGCGGAAGCGGCCTGTCCCGGCGCGGACTCTTTTCCCATCCGAAAAAGCTCCTGCGCGTTCAAGCCGCCTGTGGACCCCGCCATATTCATTCCCATAAACGCCATGGAAGCCCCGGTACTCGTGTTTGCCGCGGCACTCTGCATCGCCGCCGCCTGCGCCCCCGTCAGATGGGCCGCCGCCATGGTAGGGTCGCGGAAGACCGCGTTCCGTTGCAGCTCCTTCATCATCTGTTCGTCTTCTTCGCTTGCTTTTACGCTGGAAACGCCGAAGGAAACGATTTCAAGGCCCCGCAGCTTTCGCCACTTTTCGCTGAGCACCTCGTTGAGCGCCTGCGCCAGCTCCATGGTGTGGCCGGGCAGGGCGGAGTAGCGAATGCCCATTTCGCTGATTCTGGCGAACGCGGGCTGGAGCGCGGTCATCAGCTCGCTTTTCAGCTGTCCGTCAATGCTCTCCCGGGAATAGCTGTTCTCCACATTTCCGCAGACGTTGGTGTAGAACAGCAGCGGATCGCAGATGCGATAGCTGTACTCGCCGAAGCAGCGGATGGCGATATCCATGTCCAGCCCGATGTTCCGGTCCACCACCCGGAAGGGAACCGGGCTGGGGGTGCCGTATTTGTTGCCGGGCAGCTCTTTCGTGTTGAAATAGTAAACCCGCTGATCCTTGGGCTGCTCGCCGCCGGAGGTAAACCGCCTGCCGATGCTCTCAAAGGTGCGTCGGATGCTCTCCTCCAAATCGCCGGAGAAAATGGTGGGCTCGGTGGATGCGTCATATATAAATTCGCCGGGGTCGGCACACACCTCGGCCACCTTCCCCTGGTCCACGATCATCATGCACTGCCCGTCCGCCACGGCGACGACGGAGCCGCTGGTGATGATATTCTCGCTTCCCTTGGTGTTGGACGAGCGGCGGGAGGTCCGCTTCTGCCCCTTCACCGCCAGCACGTCCGCAGGCAACGCCTCGCAGTAGAAATATTCCTTCCACTGGTCCGCCAATGCCCCCTCGACGGCGCCCTTTGCAGCTTTGATCAGTCCCATTCAGGTTTCCTCCTTTTTATTTGTAAACGGTCAGACTATCTCGTATTTCCTACGTATACAGACGGCGGCTGTTCCCGCCTCACCGGGAGGGAACAGTCCCCGGATAAGCGGGGCCGCTGTCTACGATACTTTGCAGCAGCGCTTCTTCACGGGCAACGCCGTATAAAACGAAAAAATGCCCGGCTGCTTTTGGAAACAGCCGGGCAAGTTTGTGTTTGGTTCGGGCTGTTTCCCGCCGCCCCGGCGTTTTGCCGATGCAGGCCCGGTCCCGGCACGTTTCCCCTTCGTAACAAAGCCCTGTTATTATACCCGTTTTACCTCCATTTGTAAAGCCGGGACAAAATGGAGAACAGGCCCGCTCCTTTTGCCAGAGGAAGCTTACCGCACCTTGCGATGGGGCACGTGCCAAATCCGGTCGGCGTACTCCGCCACCGCCCGGTCCGCCGCGAACACGCCGCTGCGGGCAATGTTCCGCAGACTCATGGCATTCCACCGCTCCGGGTCTGCATAGGCCTCCGCCATGCGCTTTTCCGCGTCGCAGTAGGCGGAAAAATCCGCCAGCAGCAGATATTCGTCCGCCGGTGCGCCGTGGTCGCCGAATAGCAGCCGCCGGTACAGGTCCTCGTAGCTCACTCCGTCCCGGAAGCCGGTTTTCAGCGCGTCCAGCACCCGGTGCAGCACCGGGTCCCGGGCGTACAGCCGCTGGGGAAGATACCCCTCCCGGCTCAGGGCTGCCGCCTCGTTTGACCGGAGCCCGAAGAGGAACATGTTTTCATCCCCCAAAACGTCGTGCATCTCCACGTTGGCCCCGTCCAGCGTCCCCACGGTCAGAGCGCCGTTCATCATGAATTTCATGTTGCCGGTGCCGCTGGCTTCCTTTCCGGCGGTGGAAATCTGCTGGGAAACCTCGCTGGCGGGCATCAGCCGCTCCGCAAGGGACACCCGGTAATTCTCCAGAAACACCACCTGAAGCTTGCCGCTGCAAATGGGGTCGTGGTCGATCTGGTCCGCCAGAGAGTTAATCAGACGGATAATCCGCTTTGCCACGGCGTACCCCGGCGCGGCCTTCGCCCCGAAGAGGAAGGTGCGGGGCCGGGCGATGGCGTTCGGGTCGTCCTGCAACCTCTGGTAAAGAGCGATGATGTGCAGCACGTTTAAAAGCTGGCGCTTATACTCGTGGAGCCGCTTCACCTGCACGTCGAAAATCGCGTCCGGGTTCAGCAACACGCACTGCTGCTGTTTTGCATAGGCGGCAAATTCCTCCTTGTTTCTCCGCTTGATGTCACTAAGGCGGCGCAGCACTTCCCGGTCGTCGGCGTATGCGTCCAGCCGTCCAAGGGCCTGAGGGTCCATGAGATATGCCTCGCCCCCCGCAAGGTCGCACACCAGACCGTGAAGTCCGGGGTTGATTTCCGCCAGCCAGCGCCGGTGGTCCACGCCGTTGGTGACATTGGTGAATTTCTCTGGCTCCATGGCGCAGGCGTTTTGAAATACCTCGTTTTTGAGAATCTCGGAGTGGAGGGCGCTGACGCCGTTGACCCGCATCCCCCCGGCGATGCACAGGTTCGCCATGCGAACCACCCCGTCCCAGACCACGGCGGTATCCCGTACCTTTTCCTCATCCCGGAAATACGCGCGGCACTGTTCCTCCCACCGGCGGGCAATCTCCGCCGTAATCTGCCAGACGCGGGGCAGCAGCCGCTCAAACAGCGCCTGAGGCCACTTTTCCAGCGCCTCTGCCAGTACCGTATGGTTGGTGTAGGTCACAGACTGGGTGGTAATCTCCCACGCCCGATCCCAGCCCATGCCCGCGTCGTCCAGAAGAATCCGCATCAGCTCGGGAATCACCAGCGCCGGGTGGGTGTCGTTGATTTGAAGCACGTTTTTCTCGTGGAAGTTGGCCATGGTGCCAAATTCCGCCATGTGCTCCTCCGCGATGCTCTGCACCGTGGCGGAGACAAAGAAATACTGCTGTTTGAGCCGCAGGGATTTGCCCTCCTCGTGGTTGTCGTCGGGGTAGAGGACCTTGGCAATCACCTCTGCCATGGCCTCGTCCTCCGTGGCCTTGAGATACTCGCCCTTGGAGTAAAGGCTCATATCCACGGGCTTGGGGGATTTTGCGTCCCACAGGCGCAGCTTGTTGGTGTGGGACGTGTTGTATCCCGCAATTTCCATGTCGCAGGGGACGGCCAGCACGGTGGTCCCCCCCTCCTGCACAATATGGAGATGCCCGTCGTTCCAAAACTCCCGCAGCGTGCCGCCGAAGCGGACCTGCCGGGCCTCCTCTGGCTTTGGCAGCAGCCACGCGGAGCCGATGCCCTTCCACGCGTCGGGCAGTTCCACCTGCTGGCCCTCCACGATCTTCTGCTTGAAAATCCCCAGCTCATAGCAGATGGAATACCCCGTGGCGGGAATTTCCAGCGTGCTCATAGAGTCCAGATAGCAGGCGGCCAGACGGCCCAGACCGCCATTGCCAAGGCCTGCGTCCGGCTCCAGTTCGAACACATCTCCCGCCTGAAAGCCCAGATGCTCCAGCGCTTCCTTCAGCTGGGGCAGTACCCCCAGATTATACGCGTTTTTTTGAAGACTCCGTCCCATCAGAAATTCCAGAGACAGATAATGAACCTTCTTTTTTTCCTTCTGACGGGTTTCCCGCCGGGTTTCCACGCCCCGCAGGGCCATGGCGTCCCGCAGCACGAGCGCGCATGCGCGGAGCATCTCTGTCTCCCCGGCCTCCTCGGCGGTTTTCCCAAAGTTGATCATCAGCTTGCGGGTCAGCGCGTCTTCCAGTTCCCTTGTTGTAAATGCCGTCATTTGTCTGCCTTATCCGCGGACGTCTCTTTCTTGTCCGCGCTTCCTTTCCTCTTGGCTGTCTTTTTTTCGGCTGGTTTTGTGTCCTCCGGCGCCTTTAAGGCAGGCTTTTCGGTCCTCACCTGCTCCGTCACCCTCTCCACAAGTGCAGCGGCAAGAGGCTTTTCCGGATGGGCAGGCTCCGCCAATTGGGCAGTCCCCTCCTGTAAAGCAGGCTCTGCCGGTTGAGCGGATTCCTCCTGCACAGCAGGCTTTCCAAGCGCTTCCTCCCCAATGCGGCTCTCCGGGTCTTCGCCGGCGGGCTTTACCCGGGGCTTTCCGGTGATCCCGCTGTAAATCCGCAGGTATTCCCCCGCACTGCGCCGCCAGCTGAAATCTCCCTCCATGCAGCGCAGCCGCAGGCGGTGGAAGTGGTCCGGATAGTCCCAGTAAAGGCCCACGGCCTGCCGGATGACAAAGAGCATATCCCCGGAGTTGTACGCCGCAAAGGTAAACCCGTTGCCAGCGTCCCGCCATGCCTCGTAGGGGTGGACAGTGTCCTTCAGTCCGCCGGTTTCCCGCACAATGGGAACCGTTCCGTACCGCATGGCAATCATCTGGCTCAGGCCGCAGGGCTCGCTGCGGGAGGGCATCAAGAACAAATCCGCCCCCGCGTAAATATTCATGGCAAGCGCCTCGTCATAGCCAAGCCGCACCGCCATCCGCCCGGGATACTGCCCCTGCGCCCAGGAGAAAAATTCCTCAAACTTCTCGTCTCCCTGCCCCAGCACCACCAGCTGCACGGGAAGCTCCATAATGTCGTGGAACACCTCCCGGATAAGATCCAGCCCCTTGTGGGCCACAAGGCGGCTCACCACCGCGAGAATCGGTGTGTCCGGCTCCTCCCGCAGGCCCATCAGCCGTTGCAGCTCCGCCTTGTCGGCGGCCTTGCCGGACAAATCGGCGGCGGTGTAGTTTTTCGCAATCAGCGGGTCGGCCGCAGGGTCATAGCGTTTCATGTCGATACCGTTGAGTACCCCGGACAGCTTATAGGCACACCGGCGCATCACGCTCTCCATTCCGTGGGCAAAATAGGCGTATTTCAGCTCCTCGGCATAGGAGGGGGAAACAGCGGTCACTGCGTCGGCGCAGAGGATGGCCCCCTTCAAAAGATTCACATCCCCATCCATCATGATGGTGCCGTCGTTCACCCAGCCGGAGTCCAGACCGAACAAATCCCCCGTGACCTCCGGCCCAAACCGACCCTGATACTCGATGTTGTGGATGGTCATGACGGTGCGGACGGCGCGATACCGCTCCTCCCGCACGCCGTCGTCCTTCAGATAAATGGGGATGAGGGCGCTCTGCCAGTCGTTGCAGTGAATCACGTCGGGCCAGAAGGCCATATGGGGCAGCATCCGCACCACCGCCCGGGAGAAAAAGCCAAACCGCTCTCCGTCGTCCATATAGCCGTACAGATTTCCACGGTTAAAATACTGCTCGTTGTCCAAGAAATAATAGGTCACTTTGTCCCGCACAAGGCGAAACAGCCCGCAATAGCTCCGCCGCCACGCCAGATTCACATAGTCGTAGCAAAGGTACTCCAACTGGGAGCCGAACTGATCCCGGATGCGCCGGTACAGCGGCAGCACCACAGCCATCTGAGCGCCCTCCGCCGCAATGGCGGCGGGCAGAGAGCCGGACACGTCGGCCAGCCCTCCGGTTTTGCAGAAGGGCACTGCCTCGCTGGTTGCATACAAAATTTTCATGGCGGTTTCCCCTTTCTCACTCATGCCCACACTTCCATACCGCCCGCAAGCGGGCGGACTTTACACCCGTGCGCCCTTGCTCACCACCAGCGGATAGGAGGAGTGCCCAATCAACGTGCGGTCCGGAAGCACCTCCACCCGCTTGTCGGTGATAATATGGGCCAAATCCGCGTTTCGGCGGATGACGGTGTCTTTAAACAACACGCAACTGCGCACCCGCGCACCCTCCTCCACCACCACGCCGGGGAAGAGAATGGAGTTTTCAACGCACCCCTCCAGCTTGCAGCCGTCTCCAATCAGCGAGTTGACGCAGAGGCCGCCGGGACCGGCGTAAGCGGAGGATTTGTCCGCGTTTTTTGCCCGGATGGGCCGCAGCGGCGTGAACAGCTCCGCCCGGATGGCGGGGTCCAGAAGCTGCATGCTCCGGTCGTAATATTCTTGCACGGAGCGAATCTGGGCGGCAAAGCCCGGCCAGATGAACGAGCGAATGTTCAGATCCCCCGCCTTGGCCTGAAGAATGTCGTGCCGCCAGCTATACTGGTCGCGGCTGATACACTGGTCCACCAGCTCCACCAGCAGCTTTGTGGAGAGAATGTACACCTCCAGCCCCCGATAGCCCCGGGGCGTATGCATCTGGTATAAGACCTCCCGCACGCGGCCCTCTCCGTCAGACTGGAAATAGGTTCCGTTGTCCACGGCAAAGCTGTCGTCCCCGCAGACGGTGGTAATGTCCGCGCCGGAGCGGATATGCCGGTCCAGCACCTCGGCAAGAGGGAGATTCACCACAAGATCCCCCTCCATCAGCGCCACATGGTCCTGCCGGATGGACTGGAGATAGCTGCGCACCCCCGCCAGCGCCTCCATTTTCCCCCGGAATTCTCCGTACCCGCCGCCCGGCCGCTCATAGGCGAAGGGGGGCAGCAGCTTCAGTCCTCCCCGCTTGCGGCTGAGGTCCCAGTTCTTGCCGCTGCCAAGATGATCAATCAGGCTTTGATATTGCCCGTGGAGCACCACGCCCACGTCCGTCACTCCGGCGTTTACCAGATTGGAAAGGCCAAAGTCGATGGCCCGATACCGACCGGCAAAGGGCAGAGAGGACGCGGACCGTCCAGCAGTCAGCTCCTTTAAATCGTTTCGCCGCTCATAGCAGAAAATGATTCCGTGCAGTCCGTTCATCTGGTCACCTCCTCGCCGCGTTCATCCAGCATGGCTTTGGGCAGGACGCTTCTCCCCGCCTCCAGCACGCAGCCGGGGGCCAGCACCGCAAGGCCCCACGAAAGGGGGTCCGCCTCCTCAGGCGACGCGCCTACGCGGCAGTTTTCACCAATCACCGCGTCCTGCCCCACAATGGCATATTCCACCACGGCCCCGGCCTTCACAGTGACGCCGGGCATCAGCACCGAATAGCTCACCCTTGCCCCCTCTTCCACAGTGACTTCAGCCGAGAGCACGGAGTTTTCAACCGTTCCCTCCAGATTGCCGCCCCGGTTAAAGGCGCTGTGGCTTACCTTTGCATGCTTTCCAAGAAAGGCCGGGGGCAGAGAGAGGGACAGGGCATAAATGGGCCACGCCTCGTCCAGCAAATCAAGGCCCGACTCCGGGGAGAGCATATCCATATTCGCATCCCAAAGGGATTCCAGCGTTCCCACGTCCTTCCAATAGCCCTCGAAGCGATAGGCCGCCATCTTTTCGCCGTTTCGCAGCATGGCTGGAATGACATTCTTCCCAAAGTCGTTATCCGAGGCGCTGTCCTTCTCGTCCTCCAGAAGATAGGCCCTCAGGGTCTTCCAGCTAAATACATAGATGCCCATGGAGGCAAGATTGCTCTTGGGCTGCTTGGGCTTTTCCTCAAATTCCGTCACCATGCCGCCCTCGTCCACGTTCATGATGCCGAAGCGGGAAGCATCGTCCCAGGAAACCTCCATCACGGAGATGGTGCAGGCCGCGCCGGTTTCCTTGTGCCGCTCCACCATCCGGGAGTAATCCATTTTATAAATATGGTCGCCGGAGAGAATCACCACATATTCCGGGTCGTACCGGTTCACAAAGGCAATGTTCTGAAAAATGGCGTTTGCCGTGCCCTTATACCACGTGCCACCCGCGGCAGACTGGTAGGGCGGCAAAATGTGGACGCCGCCGGTGCTGCTGTCCAAATCCCAGGTCTGCCCATTGTCCACGTATGCGTTCAGCTCCAGCGGGCGGTACTGGGTCAACACGCCCACGGTGTCAATGCCGGAGTTTGCGCAGTTGGACAGGGGAAAGTCGATGATGCGGTATTTCCCGCCAAAGGGGACCGCTGGCTTTGCCATATCGCCGGTAAGCACGTACAGCCGGCTGCCCTGGCCGCCGGCCAGCAGCATGGCGATGCACTCCTTTTTCATGCCTCTGCCTCCTTATTTACCGGGTTTTTCAGCCGCGCACGGCGCGGCGCTTCCCCCGGTATCTTTTCCTTTCCCCGTTCCGCCGTCCCGATCTTTCGGGCAGGCTTTTCGGCCCCCGGGGATTTTTTTTGCCCTCCGGCATTCATGGGCTTTGCCGCGTCTTGTTTCTCCGCCCGGAGAAATACGCCTCCAAAGGGAGGAATGCGCAATACCACCGATTGCTCCCGCCCATGGGCGGGAATCGCCTGCGTCTCCACCGGCCAATCGTTTCCAAAACCTTCGCCGCCAAATTCCGTCCCGTCGGTGTTGAGCACCTCGATATACCGTCCCTGCTCCGGCACGCCCACCCGGTAATCAGGATAGGCATTGGGCGAAAAATTCACCGCGCACAAAAGCGCCTGTCCCTTGGAATCCCTGCGGAGAAAAACCGCCACATTGTTGTGGTTGTCGTCCGGCACCAGCCACTGGAAGCCCTCCTGCCGGAAATCCTCCTCCCAAAGGGCCGGGGTATCCTGATAAAATCGGTTGGCCGCCCGGAAGAAGGCCTGAATTTTCCGATTCGGCTCCTGCTTCAGCAAATCCCAGTCCAACTGGCCATTCGCATCCCACTCGTGCCATTGGCCAAGCTCGGGGCCCATAAACAGCAGCTTTTTTCCCGGATGGGCCAGAAAGTACGCATAAAATCCCCGGAGGGAACGAAGCTGCGTCTCATACTCCCCCGGCATCTTCCCCACCAGCGAGCCTTTCATATGTACCACCTCGTCGTGGGACAGGGGGAGCACGTAATTTTCCGAAAATGCGTACATCATGGAAAAGGTGAGGTCCTTGTGGTTGAACTGGCGGAAATAAGGGTCCAGCTTTAAGTAATGACATATGTCGTTCATCCAGCCCATATTCCACTTGAGATTGAAGCCCAGCCCCCCGTCCTCCGGCGGGCGGGTCACCAAGGGCCAGGCAGTGGATTCCTCCGCCACCATCAGCACGCCGGGGTTCACCGAAAAAGCCATCCGGTTCAGCGCCCGGAGAAATTCCACAGCCTCCAGGTTTTCCCTGCCGCCATCCTTGTTGGGGGTCCATTGGCCTGCGGGGCGGTCATAGTCCAGATACAGCATGGAAGCCACCGCGTCCACCCGCAACCCGTCGATATGATATACCTCCAGCCAGAAGCGGGCGGAAGAGAGAAGAAAGCTCACCACCTCCGGTCGACCGTAGTCAAACACCCGGGTGCCCCACCCGGCATGCTCCCGCTTTTTTGGATCCGCATACTCATAGCAACAGGTTCCGTCAAACTCGTAAAGTCCCTGCTCATCCTTGCAGAAATGGGCGGGAACCCAGTCCAAGATTACGGAGATGCCGTTTTCGTGCATATGGTCCACAAACCACATGAAGTCCTCCGGCGTTCCGTACCGGGAGGTGGGTGCGAAATATCCGGTGCACTGATAGCCCCACGAGTCGTCCAGCGGGTGCTCCGTCACCGGCAGCAGCTCCACCGCTGTATACCCCATGTCCTTTACATAGGCGGCAAGCTCCCTTGCCAGAGAGCGGTAATCGTAAAAGTCCCCATTCTCCCGCCTGCGCCATGAGCCGAGGTGCACCTCGTACACGTTCAGCGGCCCGGTGTAGCTAGGGCGGTTCGCTTTTTCCTTCCGAAAGTCCCCGTCGGTCCACCGGAAGTCGGAGATATCATAAAGCTTGCTGGCGGTGGCGGGGCGGGTTTCGGTGTGGAAGCCATAGGGGTCCGCCTTATAGCGGACCTTCCCGTCCGGGCCTGTGACGGCATATTTATACGCGGTGTATCGGGGCAGCTCCGGCACAAAACCGGTCCATGTCTCCCCCTCCCGGGTGAGCGGAGCGGCGGAACTGTCCCATTCGTTGAAATCCCCCACCA
The DNA here is from genome assembly GCF_041020825.1 of Oscillibacter sp. GMB15532. Lineage (NCBI taxonomy): Bacteria > Bacillati > Bacillota > Clostridia > Eubacteriales > Oscillospiraceae > Oscillibacter > Oscillibacter sp. GMB15532. Next base: position 132,486 of record NZ_JBEVTO010000004.1, on the reverse strand, counting down.
CGCTCACCGCCAGCGCATGGGGCGCCCACACCCGAAAGCGCCAGCCCGCTCGGCCCACCTCCGCAGCGGGATGGGCGCCAAGCCAGGTCCAGCCGTCTGACAGCTTACCCGCATGAAACACCAAGGCATGTCCGCTCTCCCCCATGTCCTCTCTCCTCCCCGCCGGGAAAATTTTCCGTCGGCGGTTAATCGTTTTCGTGTGCGCTGCGTGCGCCCGTTTTTTCTTACCTCAATTATACCCTAGGGGCTTGAGAGCGTCAAGAATATGCCCTGTCGAATTCCAGGTTGTGCCTTCGTGGATTTCAACGACTTTTGATAGACTGTACAGTAGCTTTCGGGCAAATTTGTCTTTTCGTACAAAGCGTTCTTTCCGGCTCCATTCTTCCCAAAAAACGACAGAGGGCAGCCGCCAAAGACGGCTGTCCTCTGAATTCAGGTTTTTCCGCTGATTGTGGCTCCGCACTTGGGGCAGGTGATCTCCACCTTGCCCTTGCCCACTGGAACACGGCAGATAGTTTTGCACTTCTTGCAGGTGAAGTATTTATGCTCTGTGTCGGCCCGGCGCTCCTTGGCATTCTTGTGGCCGTTGCGCAGGCTCCACCACAGCCGCAGAAAGCGGCTGTTCTCCTCCCTGCGTTTGTAGAGATTCTTGGAAAACATCCGGAAAATCGCCCAGACCGCCAAGGCCATGGACGCCCAATAAAGCACCACGCTCACCACGTCCACCCGCCCCCGAAAGAGGGCGGAGACAATGTTCAGGCCCAGCGAAGTCCAAATCGTCACCAGACCCAGCCGGTCCGCGCCGTTTCGCCCGTACATCATGCGGGCCAGACCGCCTCGCAGCCTCTGCACAAATCCCATAGAGGAAGGCTCCTTTTCAAAACAACATATCCCATCCGGGATCCCATATATTCTACTCGCAATTTTTTCTCTTCACAACTCTTTCCGCTCCGAATTTACAATTTGGTTACTTCTTTTTCCGTTTTAAAGCTTTGCGCAGGTTTTTTGGCAAGCTTTTGCGTTCATTTTAAATGCAAATTTAAAATTTGATATTCCTTTTTCAGCGAGGCGATGCTATAATGATGTCGTTTTGAAAAATGAAAAAGGAGTGTATCATCCATGGCAAAGAGACAATTCAAGGCGGAGTCTAAGCGACTTCTCGATTTGATGGTGAACTCCATCTACACCCACCACGAAATTTTTCTCCGGGAGATCATTTCCAACGCCAGCGACGCCTGCGACAAGCTGTGCTACCGGGCGCTGACAGATCAGGACGTGGGTCTTGGGCGCAAGGATTTCAAAATTGAAATCAAGGCGGACAAGACCGGACGCATTCTCACCGTGTCCGACAACGGCATCGGTATGGACAAAGAAGACCTTGAGAGCAATTTGGGGGTCATCGCCTCCTCCGGCACCTTCCAGTTCCGCCAGGAGGTGGGGGACGACACCAAAAATGCAGACGTCATCGGACAGTTCGGCGTGGGCTTTTACTCCGCGTTTATGGTGGCCGACCACATTTCGGTGGTAACAAAGAAATACGGCTCCGACACGGCGTATCTGTGGCAGTCCTCCGGTGCGGACGGGTACACCGTTACGGAGTGCGAGCGGGAAAGCTTCGGCACCGACGTGATTATGCACCTGCGCCCCGACACAGACGACGAGAAATTCAGCGAATTCTTAGAGGGCTGGCGTCTTCAGGAGCTGGTGCGCAAATACTCCGATTACATCCGCTTCCCCATCCGCATGGAGGTCAGCAAAACCCGCAAAAAGGAAGATTCTCCCGAGGATCATCCGGAGTACGAAACCTATACGGAGGTGGAAACGCTCAACTCCATGGTTCCCCTGTGGCAGCGGCAGAAGTCCAAGGTAAAAAAAGAGGAATATGACAAGTTCTACCGGGATAAGTTCAACGATTACGCAGAGCCGCAGCGGGTGATTGCCGTGTCTGCCGAGGGAGCGGTGACTTATCGGGCGCTGCTGTTTGTGCCTTCACAGCAGCCCTTCAACTACTATTCCAAGGACTTTGAGGCGGGCTTACAGCTCTATTCCAACGGCGTTTTGATTATGGAAAAGTGCTCGGATCTGCTGCCGGAGCATTTCCGCTTTGTCCGGGGCGTGGTGGACTCCGCTGACCTGAGTCTGAATATCTCCCGGGAGCTTTTGCAGCACGACCGGCAGCTAAAGGTCATCGCCGCCAATCTGGACAAGAAAATCCGGGCAGACCTTCAGAAAATGATGAAGGACGAACCGGAGGAATACGCAAAGTTCTGGAAAAACTTCGGCCGCCAGCTGAAATTCGGCGTGGTTTCCGACTACGGCGCAAAAAAAGACGAGCTTCAGGACCTGCTGCTGTTTTACTCCTCCACGGAGAAAAAGCCCGTGTCTCTGGCGGATTACGTCTCCCGCATGGCGGAGGGACAGGAGAGCATCTACTACGCCGCAGGCGAAACGGTGGAAGCCATTGACCGTCTTCCCCAGCTTGAAGCACTCAAAGACGCGGGGACGGAGATTTTGTTCTTTACCGAGGATGTGGACGAATTTGCCGCCCAGGCGCTGATGACCTATCAGGAGAAAAAGTTCCTCTCCGCCCTCTCCGGGGAGGCTGCCCCCAAGCCGGAAAGCGAGGAAGCGCCCGAGGAGACTGAGGAACCCGACCACAAAGCTGTGTTCGACTTTGTGAAGGAAGCGCTGGGGGAGCAGATAAAAGAGGTCAAGTCCTCTAAGATTCTGAAATCCCATCCTGTCTGCCTGACCGCCGGGCCGGGGCTGAGCTTTGAGATGGAGAAATATTTTGCCGCCGTGCAGCCGGAGCAAAAGTTGAAGGCAGACCGTATTTTGGAGCTGAACACGTCTCATCCCGTTTTTGCCGCGCTGGAAAAGGCCGTAACGGACGACCCGGAAAAGGCAAAAAAATACGCAGCCCTCCTGTTCAATCAGGCGCTGCTCATCGCGGGGCTGCCGCTGGAGGACCCCTCGGGCTACACGGACCTTGTGTGCGAGCTGTTGGTTTAATTCAATAAAAAATGTGTACCGCAGCGGCGCAAACCGCTGCGATACACGAGGCAGACGACCGGGCTTGCTCATTCGCGTCTTTGCTTACATCGCTTCCATTCGTGTGCCATACTGCACACGGATGGAAGCTTTTTCTTTTCATTTTGCCACCGTATCCCCGCTTTTTTATTGCCAGCCTACACTTGGTCTTGCGCATCTTTTTCAAAATCAGAGTACATTTCCAGACAGTTCCAGTAAATCCATCCGCATAGGGAAACAAATCCTGCGGATACTATGGCCACCTGTCCAAATGATGCCTTAGGAGGAATTTATAGATGAAAGCAACTGGAATTGTACGCCGCATTGACGATCTGGGCCGAGTGGTCATTCCAAAGGAAATTCGCCGCACCATGCGCATTCGGGAGGGCGACCCGTTATTGATAACATTGACGCAGTGGCAGAGGTTTTGTGAAGGCTTGCTGGCCCTCTCCCGGCGGATGGGAGTTTAAATACATAAAACCGCGCCGGTCGATTTTTAATCCGGCGCGGTTTTTTTAATTTTAGGCTACGTGTATGGCGGGAAACCCGCCTGCAAAGCCAAACCGACTTTTCTCTTGTCAGAGCATTTACTCTCCATAGCCGTCCGGATGGGTATGGTGCCAGTCCCACGCGGTTTGGAGAATAACGCGCAAATCGCCGTACTCCGGCACCCAGCCCAGCGCTGCCCGCGCCCGGTCCGCTGAGGCCACTAACCGCGCCGGGTCCCCCGCCCTACGGGGCCGAATCTGAGCCGGGATGGAGTACCCGGTGACGCGGCGGGCCTCCTCCAGGACTTGCAAAACAGAAAACCCAGCACCGCTTCCCAGGTTGAACGCGCCGCTCTCCCCACCGGCCGCCAGATAGTCCAGCGCCAGGATGTGGGCCCGGGCCAAATCGCAGACGTGCACATAATCCCGGATGCAAGTGCCGTCGGGGGTGGGATAGTCGTCCCCGAAGATAAAAACTTGCTCTCTCCTGCCGTTTGCCACCTGCAACAGCAGGGGAATCAAATGCGTCTCCGGGTCGTGAGCCTCGCCCATCCTACCTCCGGGCTGCGCCCCGCAGGCGTTGAAATACCGCAGGGCGACGTAGCGCAGGCCGTGGGCGGACGCTGTCCATTTCATCATCCGCTCTATGGCAAGTTTTGTATCACCGTAACAATTGGTGGGAAGCGTCCTGTCCGTCTCGGAAATCGGAACTCGCTCCGGCTCGCCGTACACGGCGGCGGAGGAGGAAAACACGATATCCCGCACACCGTGGGCCGTCATGCTCTCCAGCAGGACCCGTGTCCCCCCCAGATTGTTGTCGTAATACCGCAGGGGGACGCTCATACTCTCGCCCACAAGGGAGCTGGCCGCAAAGTGAATCACCCCGTCAATCTGCTCCCGCTCAAAGAGGGAATCGCAAAAGCACCGATCCCGGATGTCTCCCTGATAAAATCGGGCCGCCGGGGGCACCGCCGCCCGAAATCCGGTTTTCAGACTGTCAGCCACCACCACGTCCCGGCCCGCATTTAAAAGGGCCAGTGCAGTGTGGGAACCGATATAACCCGCGCCCCCCAGAACCAAAATTGCCATTGCTCTTTCCTCCGTTTCACCTGCGCGGCAATGCTTAAAAAGCGCGGCGGGCTTTTAGGTTAGGCACAAACGGGTCATGCCTTTTTTCTCCAAATATTGTACCACGTTTTTCAGAGCAAGGAAAGCCCCGGATAAAAGCGAGCAAGCCGCGCCGGAATGGGCGAGCCACCCCGTACCCCGCCCCTGTAAGACTTTTAAAAAATCGGAAGCCCATTGACTGCCGCGCAAAGTCCGCGCAGAAAAAAGAGTGGGTAATACCCCGCATACGGGAAATTTTATGCCCCTTAATTGACTGAAACAGATTCTCCGAAACAGCTAAAAACGTTGTCCGCTAACGTTTAGCACAAAAAGGCCCGCCCCTTTCAGGGCGGGCCTTTTTCTAACAAAAAACCGAAGTTCTCAGTCAGTCAGGAATTAGAGAGCGTTGGTGAAACCAACAACCACGACCTGAGAAATCTTGTACTGGCTCTCAGCGTTAGTATTGTTGTTCATGATAATCCGCAGCTCAATCACGTCCTTGCCGGTGGGATACTCTTCGGCAGGGAAGTCAGCCAAGCTCTTGCCGGAGGCAAAGCCGCGCTCGGTCAGATCGGCCCACACAGCGCCAGCCAGATTCAGCATACCAGGCTCTGTATTAAGCGTAGCACTGACATCGGCACCGGCAGCGTTGTATACCTTAACTTCCGTAGCATTACCCAAATTATAGATCAGGTTCTCATTGTTACCGTTAATGGCGGTGAGAGCAGTACCGTTGAACTTCAGCTTCACAGTGAAGGAAGAAGTTGCACTGGTAGTGCCGTTCACAGTGCGCAGAGTGTAGGTGCCGTCAGCCTTCTCCACATAGGTGGCAAACTGGCCGGTGGTCACACTGTCGGTGGACTGCACTTCCACATCGGGGGTACCGTCAATCCAAGCATTGTAGGTGTAGGTGTTGCCGTTGGTGCCGGAGCCATAGACCTTCACGTTCTCAATGAACATGACCTTGTCGCTGACAGCGGACTGGGACTCATCCATGATAACGATAGCCTTGACAACACCGTCCTTGTTCAGGTACACCTGTGCATTCTTCAACTCGGCGGCGGTGGCCTTTGCCACACCGTTGACGACGGAGACGTTCTTGACCTCAACGGTGGTGTTGTTGGTCTGGTCATCAACGTTCATGGTGTCGTTGTCCCAGTTGACAAAGATGGTCTTCACATCGCTGGCAACAGTATAGCCAGCAATGCTGGTGGTGCTGGAACTCACAGAGTAGGCATAGTTGCCAAGAGACACAAAGCCCTTGGTCTTGTCGGTGGCATTATATGCAACCTTAGAGACCGCATAGTCGGCCTTGCTGGAAGCACCGGTGCTAGTGTAGGTCAGGATGTCGCCAAAGTGTGCGGTGTTGCCCGTAGTGGGATAAGAGTCATTACCAATGTTCAGCTCGATCTCGTTGCCGGAGAAGTCATAGCCGATAACAGTGTTCAGAACACGGTTGCCGGACATCATGGAGCCATTGGCCGCATAGATGAAGAACTCGCTGGTAGAACCGGCGTCTTCCATCAGCATGACATAGCCGTACTGATCCAGGTGCAGGGTGACGTCATTCTTGGAGTTCTTCACGGTATCGGAATTCAGGCCGGTATCGGGCAGAGAATCGATATCGCGGTTGGCAGCCAGCTTATAGGTGGTTCCGCCCACAATCACGCCGTTCAGCTTGTTGGAGCTGCTGTTGGTGATGCCGGTCAGAGCGCCAGTGACCACGGTGGGAGCGGCGGCGGTGTCAACCACAGTGCTGCCGTCCTTCAGAGGAGTGACCAGTGCATAGTCGCCGGACTTCATAGCGGAGAGAGCCGCAAATGCGTCGTCGTCGTCCTTCACAGCAGAGTAACCGGTGAAGGGAGCATTCTCAGCCTGCTTCACAGTGATGTTCTTGCTGGTGACGGTGCTGATCTCAACGATTTCGGTCTTGGTAACCACGATGTCAGAAATCACATCGGCAATATCGCCCACATAAATCTCAACCTTGGTGCCGTTGCCGAACAGGCCCAAGAATCTGCCAAGATCGGCAGAATACTTGTTGATCTTGGCTTCATCATCGTTAGCTGCGGTGAACGCGGCAAACACAGCGGTGAAGCTGTCGGTCAGGCCGTTCACACGGATGTTGGTATCATCGGTAACCTTGTAGCCATCCAGGCCCAGATTCTTCAGCTTGTCGCTGTCGGTGTTGCCAGAAGTGCCAGCGGTGAAGGTGAAGTCGGCAGTCTTGGCATACTTGCCAATGGTGACGTTCTTGTAGCTCCACTGATTGGCGGGATGGCCGTACTTATCTTCAGTACCGGAGCCAACCTGCTTCAGGTCGGTGAAGTGCTGCTCGGCAAACTGCATCTTGCCGTCCTTAGGCGCATTGTAACCGTTGTTGGCAGAATCCTTCCAGATATTGCCGTCAGTCTTGCTACTGTTGACAACATCGGTGTGGTTCTGGTTGGTGATGGACACATTCGCGTCGCCGGTGGAGACGTTGATGTTGTCGCCCTTGTACTCCACCTTGGTGGCCTTCAGAGTGTTCAGCGCCAGCTGGCAGGCCTGCTCACGGGTCACGCCGGCGTTGCCGGAGAAGGGAGTCACGAAGTCGTTGTACAGGCCGGCAACAGAGCCGACAGAAGCGACCTTCATGGTCCAGCCGGAGCCGGAGAAGCCCTCAACGTCGCCCTTATAGCCCAGAGCGCCCAGCAGCATCTTCGCGAAGGCGAAGCCGGTCAGGGCGCCGGTGGGACGGAAGGTGCCGTCAGAGTAGCCGTTGATGTAGCCGGCAGTCTTGCAGTAAGAGATGACTGCGGCAAAGGTGTTGGTCACGGGCACATCCTTGTAAGGAGCGGCAGAGACCTGCAGGGAACCGGCGGCCTCGGAACCGATCATCAGAGAAACGATGATCTTGGCGGCAGCACCGCGGGTCAGAGCCCCAGTGGGCTTAAAGTCGCCGCCCTCATAGCCGGTGATGATACCGAGCTTGTTGAGAACCGCAACTGCTTCCTCGTACTGAACCTCACCCTTGTCGGTGAAGTCCTTGTACTCGGTGGCGCCGGCGCCGATGGTGACCAAAGACATGGTCATAACCAGAGCCATTACCAGAGAAAGGAACTTCTTCATGGATTTTCCTCCTTAAAAATTTGCCGCTTTCGCCGAAGCCCTGCGCCCCGGGACCCACGCCGGTCCCCTAAACCGTTGGTTTCGGGACCTGCGCTATCTCCTTGCACAGGTCCGGTTTCCGCGACATTTAATGTTGAACGTCCGAATGGGTCTTTCTTCGCCCGGCGCACATACCGTGGCTAGCCGGTCCCGTATCTGCTCCGGGAAAGGAGAGCCCCCTCGTTTGTTCATGTTGGATTCTAGCAGATATTTTTTGACGGCGCAATAGCTTTGCGCATTTGTAACAATCTTGTAACACAGCCGCAGGCGGCGGATTTTTCCTGCGGACGGAAAGTAAATTCTTCTTTTCACCCAATCCCACTTGAATAAACAGGGGGAGTCAAATATAATAGAGTTTTGTAAGAAAGCCGCGAAGCGCCGAAGGGAGGCCGCCGTGTCCGAAGCCGTACTGTTTACCGCGTCTACATATTCTCACCTTTACAATTTCCACCGGCCCTATCTGGCGGCGTTCCGCGATTTAGGGTGGGAGGTTCACATTGCCTGCGGCGGAGCAGGCATGGAAATTCCGGAAGCGGACCAGACGCTTTCTCTTCCCTTTGAAAAGAGGATGACCTCCCCGGCCAATTTCCGCGCGCAGGCACTTCTTCGCCGCGCCATGAAAGAGAAGGAATATAGCCTTGTGGTGGCCCACACGTCACTGGCGGCGTTTTTCACCCGCCGCGCGGCGGCGGGACTGGGCGCGGCGGGCAGACCGCCCCTTGTCACCGTGGCCCACGGGTATTTATTCGATGACAGGACAGCGCCCCTTAAGCGGGAAATTTTTCTCGCGGCAGAGCGGCTGACCGCTCCGCAAACTGACCTGCTTCTGGCCATGAACCAGTGGGACTATGAACTGGCGCAGAAAAAAAAGCTGGGACAGCGGGTGGAGAATTTACCCGGTATGGGGGTGGATTTTTCCCGGCTGGAGGGCCGGGAGGCCGACGGCGGGTTGCTGCGGCGGGAACTGGGGCTTGCCCCGGATGAACTTCTTGCGGTTTACGCGGCGGAATTTTCCGCCCGGAAGTCCCAGTCCGTACTGCTCCAAGCCATGGCACTGCTGCCGGAGCGGGTGAAGCTGGCCCTTCCGGGGCAGGGCACGCTGCTGGAAGAATGTAAAGCGCTTGCAAAGCACCTAGGGGTTGAAGACCGGGTATTTTTCCCCGGCTCGGAGCCGGACATGCCCCGGTGGTATGCCGCCGCCGATCTGGCGGTTTCCGCCAGCCGGTCGGAGGGGCTTCCCTTTAATGTGATGGAGGCCATGTACGCCGGACTTCCGGTGACGGCCAGCGCGGTGAAAGGGCACACGGATTTGCTCGCCCGTGGTGGGGGACTTCTATATCCTTACGGAGACGCGGCGGCCTGCGCCGCGCAGCTTCTCCGGCTGATTGAGGACGCGGACCTGCGGCGGGAGCTGGGGGCACAGGCCCGTGAGGCGGTCATGCCCTATGGTCTGGAGGAGGTTTTACCACAGGTGATGTCCGCATACCTATCCGTCGTACCCGGCGGGGCAAAGCGGAATCCTGTCTTCGCAGGAACAGCCCAACACGCCGGGCGTTGAGGTCGGGCGGTATACATATTTTAAAAACGCAAAACCGGAGGTCTGATGGATGAAAAATACAAAGAAGAAATCCCTGCTTTACGCGCTGGGTGCAGCCGGTGCACTGCCTGAGGAGCTTTGTGACCAGCGGAGCCTTGCCCTGTTTGCCGGGGCGCTGTTTCTGCTGGTGACGCTCACCGCGCAGGAATCCGTGACGGTGCTGTGCATCCTGTTGGGGCTGGGTGCGCTGCTGACGGCGGTGCTGGTGCGTAAGCGACCCATGTCCCCGCGTCTGGGTCTTCTCTTTCTGGCGGTGACGCTGTATGTGCTGTGGGCGGGCGCGGCCTGCTTCCGCAGTCCCTACCCCGTGCTGGCTTTAAAGGAGTTTACAAAGATTCTGGCGGGATTTTTGCTGTTCCTGCTGATTGTCTTTACCGCCGGAAGTGGGAAAAGCGCGGGCCGGAACGCAATTTCCGCCGTTTCCGCCGTCTCCGCCCTGTTTTCTTTTTTAAGCATTGATCTGGTATCCACCCATTGGTTTTCCGGCGTGTTTCGCAGTATCGTGGAGATGTTTACGCAGGATTACAGCGTTAACTCCGGCCTTGAGACAGGGACCCGCATCACCTCCCTTCTGGCCGACGGCAACACCTTTGCCAGTGTAACGGGTCTGGGCGTGCTGCTGGCGCTGGGTCTGGCCCTGAGCAGTCACGGGAGGGAGCGGGCGTTTCACGCAGTGTGCCTGTTCCTGTCGGCACTGGGCTTTGTTCTGGCTTTCAGCCTCGGTGCAATGGGCTTTATCTCGGCCGCGTTCGTGCTGTTTCTGCTGGCGGTACCCAAGGGGGAGAAGCTTCCCGCCGCCGTTTTAATGGTGGAGACACTGGCGGTCACCATGCTTGGGGTCATGGCTGTGTATGTCTCCGTGTTTGACGGAACCAAGCAATTTTCCCTCGTTCCCCTGCTGGGGGCACTGGTGGGTTCCGCGGGCCTTGCGGCGCTGGACGGGCTTTTGTCCCAGCGAATCTGCACAGTCCTTTCCCGCCACAAGGCGCTGTCGCTCGGCGTGGCGGGAGCGCTGGTGCTCTGCGGGGCGGTGTACGGTGTTTTGGCGTTTCAGCTCACCGGTCCGGCGGCGCTGGCGCCGGGCGAGATTTTGAACCGGGCGGCAGATCTCCCCGCTGGGGGGTACACCCTTTCCGCCCCGGGCAGCGGAACCGCCTCAGTGCGCGTCACCTCCCAGAACGAAACCGATCTGATTCTCCATACCTCCACCGTGCTTTACGACGGTGCGGCCGACGGCGGGTCCTTTACCGTACCGGAGGGGACGGAGGCAGTCTGGTTCGCCGTCTCTGTGCCCGAGGGCGGGACGGTGGAGCAGCTTTCCTATGCCGGACCGGAGAACGGAAGCCTGAAGCTTCATTATAAGCTGCTGCCGGGCTTCATGGCAAACCGGCTTCAGGGCCTCTGGGCCAATCAAAACTCCGTCCAGCGGACGGAATTCTGGCAGGACGGTCTGCGTATCTGGGAAAAGTCCCCCCTCTTGGGCGAAGGACTTGGCGCAGTGGAAGCGGGTCTTTACTCCGTGGCCCGGTTTGAGTACCAGAGCCGGTATGTTCACAACCACTATGTCCAGACGCTGGCGGATGCCGGAGTGATCGGCCTTGTCCTGTTTGCGGGCGTGCTGGCCGCCTCCTTTTGGTCGGCGCTGGCAGGTCGGAAGCGGGGCGCACCTCTGGCTCCCGCTCTGTTTGCGGCGACAGGCTTTGCCGCGCTCCAGGCAGTCAATCAGGCCGCCTTTTCCCTCAGTTCGTTCTTGTCACTGATGTTCTGCATCTGGGCGGGAATCGCCGTCCACTGCACGCAGTCCGCCCCGGAACCGGCGAAGGTCCCCGCCATGGAAACCGCCGCAGCTGCGGAGCCGAAGGAGAAGAAAGCCGCCGCAAAAGCACCCTTGAACGCGCAATCTCTCCCCGCGGCAAATACGGCGGCCCGCAAGGCCCTGCTGTTTTCCGCCCTTGCAATTACAACGGTCTGGAGCGGGCTTCTCCTGAACCACCTGCGGGCGGACAACGACATGATGTTCGGACAGGGCACCGTTTTCCAGCGGCTTGACAGCGCCGTTGGCAGCGACCCCTTCAGCCGTCAGGACGCCATTCAGGCCTATATCTATTACAGCGACCAGTCCGACGACGAGGACATTCAGAATCAGGCAGGCCTGTATGCATCTGCCTATACCCGAGTTGGAAATACGGACCCGGACTACCTCGCGGAATACTTTTTTGAAAACCACATTCCCCAGAGTGCGTTTGCCTCCCTCTCCCGCCACCTTGCGTTCAACCGGGCACGGACAGGGGCGTGGCAGTATGCGCTCACACTTCTGGCGGAGCAGGACGACGGTACGCCGGAATTTCGGGAGCTGTCTTTGGGCATTGCGTTGCAGTTTCAGGAGGCCAACGACTATCTTCTCCAACCCATCACCCTGTACGGTCGGGCCCAGACCTATCTGGACTCTCTCAAATAACGCCCGCATTTTTTGGAATTTAATAAAAAAGCGGCAGCCATCCGAAATGGAGGCTGCCGCTTTTACTATTCTACGGGAAACCGCGAAGCCCGCGCCGGTTGACAGAAGTCCGCTTCCGGGGTACAATCAAATGCGCGTAAAATGTCGGTTTTGGGAGGATTTTGGAATGATTAAGGAGAACCAGCGGCTGCTGAACCAATTGCACGTCCTGTCTGACGGGGTGCTGGTGTTTGTCTCCATGCTGCTGGCCTATTGGGTGCGCTTTTCTCTTTTGGGCGGCATTGAGGGCATTCCCTTTTCCTATTATGTTGCATTGGGTGGGGCGGCTGCGGCACTGTGCCTGTTGAGCTACGCTATGGCGGGACTGTACGAGTCCTATCGCTCCATCCGCTTTCACCGGGAGGCCGCGCGGCTTTTAAGCGTCACTGCCATGGACACCGCACTGCTGGTGGCGATTCTGTTTATATTTCATCTGAACAATATGTCCCGCTGGACGCTGGTTCTGTTTTTCTGCTTTACAAGCGGGCTTCTTTTGTCAAAGCGGGCTTTTTTGCGGCTGCTGCTGCACCGCTTTCGGGCCAAAGGCTATAATCTCAAGCATGTGGTGCTGGTGGGCAGCGGCCCTGTGGCGGAAAATTATATTAAAAAAGTAATGGCGCAGAAAAATCTCGGCTTTTTAGTGGACGGGGTTGTATCCGACGGTGGCCCGTGGGGCACGCTTCCTCTTTTGGGCGACTATGATGGGCTGGAGGACCTGCTCAACCGGCGCAAGCCCGACGAGGTGGTGCTGGCAATTCCCGGAACGGACAACGGGCAGATGCCAAGGCTGATTTCCGTCTGCGAAAAAACCGGAACAAAAACGTCCATTATTCCCTTCTACGCCGCGCATTTGCCCAGCAATCCTCAGGTGGATAATCTGGACGGACTGCCCCTCATCAACCTGCGGCGCATCCCGCTGGACAATTTGGGGAACGCCTTTTTGAAGCGGGCGGAGGATATTCTGGGCGCGTTGGTCTTAATTATCCTGACCTCGCCGCTGATGATATTTGCGGCCATCGGTGTGAAACTCAGCTCCCCGGGCCCCATTTTGTTCCGGCAGGAGCGGGTGGGACGCAATAAAAAGTCCTTTAAAATGTATAAATTCCGCTCCATGCGGGTCAACGCAAAGGAAACCACCGGCTGGAGCACCAATGCCGATCCCCGGAAAACCCGGTTCGGCTCATTGATTCGCAAGCTTTCTATTGACGAGCTGCCCCAGTTTTTCAATGTCCTCAAGGGTGACATGTCTCTGGTAGGCCCCCGTCCGGAGGTGCCCCACTTTGTGGAGCAGTTCCGGGAGAATATTCCCCGCTACATGGTCAAGCATCAGGTGCGCCCCGGCATCACCGGCTGGGCGCAGGTTTGCGGCTTTCGCGGTGACACGTCCATTGAGGGGCGCATCGAACACGACCTCTATTACATTGAGAACTGGAGTCTTCTGTTCGATATGAAAATTCTGCTGATGACTGTATTTCGGGCGGTAAACGGCGAAAAGCTAAAGACCTGACAGGGCCTTCCCTGTCGTCTCTGCGCCACATTCTGGCGGTGCCACGAATTTTTGCACACACGGTGGAGCGGTCCGTATTGTACGGACCGCCCCTCCTGATCAGCAGAGAAGCCCCGCTCCAAAAGGAGCGGGGCTTCTCTGATCTTTTATTCTCCGGGAGCTTCCTCCTGCGGGGGGACGGAGGAGATTTCAAAAAAGTCCTCCGGGACCTCCTTTTCCAGTAGCGTCTGCGTGCCGTCGGGAGCCACGTTTAAAATTGTAATTTTCACAGCTTCACCCCCATCATTACAAAACGGCTTCCTGCGTATATCTGTCCGTTGGTGGTAAAATTCAGGGTGGAATACTCCCCGCGCGGCTTCACCCATGAGTTGTTTGCAACGTAAGACTGACCGATGTATGTCGCGCCTATGCCAAAACGGCTTGTGTAAGACCAGTTGATTCCAAAGCCCTTTTTGGCGCACGGAATGGTGCCGGTAAACAGGGAGCCCTCAGTCGCAAGGCTGTTCTCGTACAGAAGATATTCCAGTGTCATGGTGCTGCCCCCGGGCGTAGACATATAGATTTTGTCAGTCCATCCATTCACAGTCATTGCCATTCCGCCAGCGCCTTTTATGTCTGCATAAAAGAACACCTGGGCATATGCATTCCAGTCAATATTTCCGATGGTAAGGTTGACCTGATTTGCGGAAGCGGTTGTGATCACGTCCATTACGCGGGCAATGGGGTTTGTGGTAATGATACTGCTTTGCAGGGCCGCGTCCGCGTTTTTGCGTGCGGCTTCTTCGGCTGCGTCGGCATTTCTGCGGCCGGCTTCTTCAGCCGCGTCTGCACTTTTGCGCGCAGCCTCCTCGGCAGCGGCGGCCGCTTCGCGGGTGGCCTTTTCCGCCGAAATGGCGGCGGCATTTGCCGCCAGCGCCGCGTCAATTTTGGTGTTGTCGGCGTTGAAGTCGTCCATCAGAATGCGATCCGATTTTTGCCAGTGGCTGAGCTGATATTGTCCTGTCCGTTCCAAAAAAGTTCCTCCTTTGTCCTCGGCGCGTGTTTTTGATCTCTTTACGCCGGATATGTGCCGCTGCGGGTCGGCCCCGCCGCGTTTTTGAAGCCCGCCTGCCACAGAAAAATCAGTCAAATTCCAGAAAGGCGAAAAACGGGTCTTATGGTCACATCGTTTCAGGAGGATTCATGTACGCTCGCGTACACGCTGCCTGTCAAATTTTTTGACGCTGTCTTTGAGCAAAGAAATGCCGTGAGGAGATTCCTCACGGCTTGTCGATTTTCCACGTCAGGCAGCCTGCCCCGCGGGACTCCAATTGGGCCAGGCGCCTGCGGTTGTGACAAAGAAGATCGCTGGTAACGTCAGCAAGACCTTGGCCGCCGGACTGAAATACCGCCACGAGAAAGCTCTTTGCCCTGTATGTTTGATACAGAATCTTCAGATCTTCCCGCAGGGCCGTGTCCTGCCGCTCCTCACGGGTCAGCCAGACCTCCACCAACTTTTGATTGGACCGAACGCATATCTCCAATCCGCGCCGTCTCCTTTCGTAGAATCGCATGGGGCTTTGTGCTTTGCGTGTTGACATTCCGCCTTTTGGCGTAAACAACAACAATACTTTTAATTTTTACCCAATGCGGAATCATTGCCTTTGGTGCATTGAGTATTCCCAAATTGTGGATGTCTATGCCGACAGGCATATAACCCCCGCGCCCACGTACCCGGCGCTTGCGGGTTTCTTTGTTTTCAAGCAGCAAAAAAAGAAAACCGGCAGAGCCCACGCTCTTCCGGTCTTTTTTGCTTGCGTATTTCCCAAAACCGATATACAATGTTATCTATCTATAATTTTACGGATGTGATTTATATTGACAGAGCGATTTGACATTGCCGGCTATTGCCGCATTTCCGTGGATGAAGAGCTGGACCGGGACAACACCTCCATTGAAAACCAAAAGGACATCCTCTCAGACTTTGTGCGCCAGCACTTTCCCGGCTCCACCCTCTCCTTCTACGAGGACCGGGACCGCTCAGGCTATACCTTTGAGCAGCGGGAGGGGTATCAGGCCCTGCGACGGGAGCTGTTGTCCCATCGGAAGGACATTCTCCTGGTTAAGGACTTCTCCCGTTTTTCCCGCCGGAACAGCCGGGGTCTGGTGGAGCTGGAGGACTTGAGAGACGCGGGCGTGCGCATTATCTCCATCGGGGACGGCGTGGACTTTCCCAACGACGATGACTGGCTGAAAATTCAATTTCAGTTTCTCATCAACGAAATGCCCGTGACGGACACCAGCAAAAAGGTGAAATCCGTCATCAGGCGGCGGCAGGCGGATGCGAAATGGATTTGCGCCGCACCCTACGGCTATATCGTCAACAAGCAGCAATTGTTTGAAATCGTTCCCACCGAGGCAGATATCGTGCGTAATATCTTTTCCCTTTACAACGACGGCTGGGGCTATAAAAAGATTGCCAATTACCTCACCGGGCAGGGCATCCCCACCCCCCGCATGGCGGAGCGGGACCGCAAGGAGGCAGAGGGTGCAGAATACCGCCGTCAGGTGAAGCCGACGTGGAGCATCGTCACCGTGCAGGGCATTCTGGACAACGATTTTTATATCGGTACGCTGCGGCAGGGCAAGTACGCCCGCAAAAAAATCAACGGCAGAGAACTGAAACGGGATGAATCGGAGCATCTGGTGTTTGAAAACCACCATCAGCCCATCGTTGACTACCGCACCTTTGCCACCACCAAGGCTCTGCGGGAAAAGCGCACCACAGCCAACTACCGGGGCGTAAAGGTCAACGACAACATCTACTCGGGGTTCCTTTTCTGCGGCGACTGCGGTTCCCCCATGTTCGCCATGAGCCGCCCGGATTTAAAGGATGCCTACCGCTGTGGGGAGTATCACAAGCGGGGGTTGAAAGCCTGCACCAGCCACCACATCCGGGTGGACCGACTGGACGAGGTGATGAAGGCCTATCTCCGCAAGGTGCGTGAGCACTCCGCCGCCATGCTGGAGCGGCTGAACGAGGACCTTGCGAGGGAGCGGGAGGACGTGGACGAAACAGAGCGCTCGGCGGAGCATCTCGGCGGGATTCTCAGGGACCTTCAGGAGGAGCTGAAAGCCACCAAGCGTCAGCGCATCCGGGACATTATGCGCCACCCTGAGCAGGAGGACGCTTTGGAGCAGACCTATGACGAGCTGGAGAGCGACCTTCTGGGCCGTATCGAAGGCCTGCAAAACCAAATTTCCATGACCGAGGACAAGCGCAACACCATCATTCAGGTAAACCGCGTCGCGAAAACCGCCATGGATGTATTTGAGGACATTCTCAAAAAGCCAAAGCTGGAGCGAAACGATCTGGAGCTGATGATTCACCGCATCAACATTTTTGAGGACCACATCGAGATTCAGCTCAAAGCCGACGTGGACGCGATTTTGCAATCCGCAGGGGCGGACGTATCCCTCGGGGCAGAGGAGGAAGCGGTTCCTGCCATGTCCCTGGTGGAGGGGGGCGGTAATTTCATGAAGCGCGGGGAACATTCTCTGCAAATTGCCCAGTCCAGCCCAAACAGGCCGGACAAAGTCTTTGATGTCAATCTTATCAGTAACGGCGACCCGTTAGAGATTTACACCAGCCGGGACGGCGAGGTCATTTTTAAAAAATACTCGCTGCTGGGCGGCGTAGAGGATTTTGCCGGACAGCTTTGTGAGTCCGTCAGCAAGTCCACCGGCGCCATCTGCGCCGTCACCGACCGGGACACCATCGTGGCCGTGGCCGGCGGCGGGCGGCGGGAGCTGATGGGCAAGCACATCTCCCCGGAGCTGGAGGAACAGATGGAAACCCGCAAGGTCTATCAGGCAGACCCGGCCCAGCCCACCATACCGGTAAGCGACTCTGTTGAGAAGTTTCAGGTTTTGCTGGCCGCCCCCATTTTGTCGGAGGGCGATCTGCTGGGTGCGGTAGTGTTTGTCGGTCAGGGCCCCATGATTCCCGTCTCGGAAACGGAATATAAGCTGGCGCAGACCATTGCCTCGTTTATGGGCAAGCACATGGAGAGCTAAATACAAAAAAATACGCGCCGGGAAGCGAATTCGCTTCCCGGCGCGCAGCTTTTTCAATTAAATATAGAACAGAAGGTCGCCGTACACGGGGAAGGGCCAGTATTCCCGATCCGTCAGTGTCTCAAGCTCATCGGCAAGCTTTCTCGCGGCGGCCATGTCGGGAAAAATGGTGTCGTGGGCATAATCCATTGCCGCTCTGGAGTCGGCGTGGAGCTTGCCCATGTCCTTTTCCAGCTGCTCCACAGCCTCCAGCAGGCCGTCGGCAAGCGTCCCGATCTTTGCCGCAATGTCCGTTTCATACTTGTGGGGCGCACCCATGGCGCTCTTGTCGGCCGCGCGGCGGCACAGCTCCCCAGCGTAGGAGGAGACAGCGGGAAGAATCTGCCGCCGAATCATGTCGGCCATGATTTTCCCTTCAATGGAGATGGTAGTGGCGTAATTCTCAATGTGAATCTCCGCCCGGGCCTCAATCTCGCTCTTGGTGTAGATACCGTGCTTGATGTACAAATCCATGTTCTTTTGCGCGGTGTAGGTCTTCAGGGCATCGGGAGTGGACACCAAATTCGACAGGCCGCGCCGCGCCGCCTCCTGAATCCAGGCGTCTTCATAGCCGTTGCCGTTGAAAATAATGCGCTGATGCTCGGTAAAGGTCTTGCGGATCAGCGCCTGCAGCTCAGATGTGCAGTCCTTGGCCTTTTCAAGCTGGTCGGCAAACTGCTCCAGTTCCTCCGCCATGATGGTGTTCAGCGCGATGTTGGGCCCGGAGATGGACTGGGACGAGCCCAGCATGCGGAACTCAAACTTGTTGCCCGTAAACGCCATGGGAGAGGTGCGGTTGCGGTCTGTGTTGTCCTGCCGGATGGCGGGCAGCACATCCACGCCCACTTCCAGCGTCCGCTTTCCGGCGTCCGTATAGGCGGTGCCGTTGATGATGGATTCCACTACAGCGTTCAGCTCGTCGCCCAAAAAGACGGACACCACAGCCGGAGGCGCTTCCTGCGCACCCAGACGGTGGTCATTCCCCGCGAAGGCCACGGTGGAGCGCAGTATATCCTGATATTCATCCACGCCCTTGATAAAGGCCGCGAGGAACAGCAAGAACTGGGCATTCTGGCTGGGGGTAGAGCCGGGCTTGAGCAGGTTCTTCCCGGTATCGGTGCCAAGCGACCAGTTGTCGTGCTTGCCGGAGCCGTTGACGCCCGCGAAGGGCTTCTCATGGAGCAGGCAGACCAGACCGTGGCGGTCAGCCACCCGCTTCATCATCTCCATGGCCAGCTGGTTATGGTCACAGGCGGTGTTTGCGTCGGAGAAAATGGGGGCCATTTCATGCTGGCAGGGGGCCACCTCGTTGTGCTTGGTCTTGGAAAGCACCCCCACCTTCCACAGCTCCTCATCCAGCTCCTTCATAAATGCGGCCACGCGGGGACGGATGGCGCCGAAGTAATGGTCCTCCAGCTCCTGTCCCTTGGGGGGCTTTGCCCCAAACAGGGTCCGTCCACAGAACCGCAAATCCTGCCGCTGGGCATAGCCCTTTTTGTCGATGAGGAAATACTCCTGCTCCGGCCCCACCTGGGGTGTGACGCGGCGGGTTTCCGTGTCGCCGAACAGGCGCAGAATGCGCACTGCCTGACGGCTCACCTCGTTCATGGAACGAAGCAGGGGCGTCTTTTTGTCCAGCGCCTCGCCGGAGTAAGAGCAGAAAATCGTGGGGATGCAAAGGCTTCCGTCCTTAATAAAGGCAAACACCGTGGGGTCCCATGCGGTGTAGCCCCGGGCCTCGAAGGTGGCCCGCAGTCCGCCCGAGGGGAAGGAGGACGCGTCCGGCTCTCCCCGGACCAGCTCCTTGCCGGAAAACTCCATGACAATCTTTCCCCCGCCAATGGGGGCCACAAAGCTGTCGTGCTTTTCCGCAGTGACGCCGGTCATGGGCTGGAACCAATGTGTAAAGTGGGTAGCTCCGTGCTCTACGGCCCACTGCTTCATGGACTCGGCAATCTCGTTGGCAATGGAGATATCCAGAGAGGTGCCGTCGGTAATGCACCTTTTCCACGCACTGTAAGATGCAGGGGACAGGCGCTGGCGCATGGTTTCCTCATTAAAAACAAGGCTGCCGAACAGCTCCGGCAGGGCGGTCGGTGTGGTAGTCATAGCATTCATCCTCCTGTTTTCTGTGTGATACGCCGATTTTATGGAAATTAGGGGCAGAGGCCCCGAATTGCTTACGTTCCGCTTTGTCCGTAGTTGGAGAGCACGCGGGCGGAGGGATCGCTTACATCGCAGCCCTCCCACGCCTTGTTTGGCATCCAGAAATCCTTGATCATTTTGGCCTGACCGGGATACGCCTTTTCAAACAGCTCCCGGTACAGCAGGCTCTCCTTTGTAAATGGCATACAGTAATCATATTTACGCCGCTGCCGCTCAAATTCCTCGTCGGTGTAAACCGTCTCGGCATAGGCCTTCAAGTCGTCCACCATGGAGTGGCCCACCGCGTCGGAAAAGGCCGCTTTCTCCCGCCACAGGATGCTCTCGGGCAGAAGGTGGTCGTTTTCAAAGGCATGGCGCAGGAGATACTTGCCCATTCCATAGGTGTTGAGCTTCATAGCAGGGTCAATGGCCATCACGTATTTCACAAAGCCAAGATCGCCAAAGGGAACGCGGGCCTCAATGGAGTTGTCCGCGATGCAGCGGTCGGCCCGGAGCACATCGTACATATAAAGTTCCTCAATCCGCTTTTGGGACTCCTGCTGAAACGCAGCGGCGGAGGGGGCAAAGTCTGTGTATTTATAGCCGAACAGCTCGTCGGAAATCTCGCCGGTGAGCAGGACCCGAACGTCTGTCTTTTCATGGATTGCCTTGCAGCAAAGATACATGCCCATGCTGGCCCGGATGGTGGTAATATCCCAGGTGCCGAGAAGGGCGATGACCTCCGGAAGCGCCGCAAGCACATCCTCCCGGGTCATGTAAATTTCGGTGTGGTCCGCGCCCAGAAAATCAGCCGCTTCCCGTGCGTATTTGAGGTCAATCGCATCTTGATCCATCCCAATGGCAAACGTGCGGATTTTTTTGCCCAGAACCACAGAACCGATGGCGCACACCAGAGAGGAGTCCAGTCCGCCGGAGAGAAGGAAGCCCAGCGGCGCATCCGCGTCCAGCCTCTTATCCACGGCGGCGATCAGCCTGTCGCGGATTCCCCGGCAAACGGTGTCCACATCGCCCCGGACACGGGAGGTTACCTCCGTCAGGTCCGCAAACCGGATAAACTTGCCGTAGGCATAATAGTGTCCCGGAGGGAAGGGGCAAATCTCGGCGCACAGGCCCACCAGATTTCTTGCCTCGCTGGCAAATATAATCGCACCGCCCGCGTCGTACCCGTAGAACAGGGGACGGATGCCGATGGGGTCCCGGGCGGCAATCAGGGAATCCGTTGCGGAATCATAAATAATCAGCGCAAACTCTGCATCCAGCCGGGCAAACATGGACAGTCCGTATTCGTGGAACATGGGAAGCAAAATTTCGCAGTCGCTGCCGCTTTTAAACGTATACCGCTGGGAAAGCTTTTTGCGGATGGGGCGAAAGCCGTAGATTTCGCCGTTGCACACCGCCTGATCCCCCTCAAGCTGAAAGGGCTGCATCCCCGCCTCGTTCAGGCCCATGATGGCCAGGCGGTGAAAACACAGATAACCGGACTTCGTTTCGGAAACACGGCTCATGTCCGGCCCCCGGTCCACGGAGCGGTCAAAGTACGCTTTCACCGCTTCCTCCGTCAATGTTTTGCTTGAAAAACCCATAATTGAACACATAAAAAGCACCTCCGGATTTTCTACCTCTCCCTTAGAAGAGCGTATAAAAACGCAGCTATATCCTAAAATTTTAGGACGAATAGCTGCTATCCGCGGTGCCACCTAACTTACTGTAAAACAGTCACCTTCAAGGCTCCAACAAGCCCGTGCGCTTTAACGGTCGCAACTCGTCTTTCCTAATAGCAGGGGTCCCCGCGTTCAGATCGCAGCTCCGGAGTGTTCTTCGCGCGGACTCTTGTGCAGGCTTCCCACTGCCGCCTGCTCACTTTGACCGATTTTCCGCGGTACTTTTCTCCATCAACGCCTTTGTTGATATTTTCAGTTTTTAAATAAAACCGCTGCGGTTTTAATGGAGCAAGTTTACCATCCCAAAGCGCCGCTGTCAACGTCAAATTAAACGAATATCTCCGACAGCCTCCTGCATTTTTTCTAAACATTGCGTCACAGCGCCCGGAAAAGTACGCTATACGGAGGACATCTGTCGCTTTACCAAATATTTTTTGCAGCCGGGGCCCCTAGAAATTCCTTGGTGGCAAAAGAAATCTGCTATCGGCGGGCCGCGTTTCGGGAAATTTCCCAAAAGGCGCGGCCCGCTGCCGGTCACAGACTGATTTCAACACGCTCGCCGGAAGCCCCGGCAAAGGCGGGCCGCGCCTTCTCCAAAAACGTCTCCACCTGCCGGGGGCACCGTCCGATGTAAAGCGCGGGGTCCAGCACCGCGGCGATTTCCTCCGCTGTCATGCCGAACACCGGCTCCCCTGCCAGCCGTTCCAGCAAATCGCAGGGCTCGCCCTCCTTCATCCGGGCCGTGGCGGCCATGGAGCATTCCCGGATCACCTCGTGGAGCTGCTGGCGGTCGCCTCCGCGCTTCACAGCCTCCATCATCAGGTTCTCCGTAGAAATAAAGGGCAGATATTCCCGCACCGCTTTGTCAACAATTTTTTCATTGACATGCAGACCGTCCGTCACGTTGGCCATCAGGCGCAAAATCGCGTCGGCGCACAAAAATCCCTCAGGAAGTGAGATACGCCGGTTGGCAGAGTCGTCCAGCGTCCGCTCCAGCCATTGTACGCTTGCGGTCATAGGGGCGTTCATGGCGTCCGCCATCAGATAGCGGGAAAGGGAGCAGATGCGCTCCGCGCGCATGGGATTGCGCTTATAAGGCATGGCGGAAGACCCGATCTGGTTTTTTTCAAAGGGCTCCTCAACCTGCCGGTCATGCTGCAACAGGCGCAGGTCATTGGCAAAGCGATAGCAGCTCTGGGCGATGGAAGAAAGGACATTTAAAATACGGCTGTCCAGCTTTCTGGGATAGGTCTGCCCGCAGACGGCAAAGCACTCGCCAAAGCCGAAGGCGGCGCAGAGCAGCCGGTTCATTTCGTCAATCTTGTCTCCATCCCCGTCAAACAGGTCCAGAAAGCTTGCCTCCGTACCGGTGGTACCCCGGCACCCCAAAAACTTCATGCCCGCAAGAACGAAGTCCAACTCCTCCAAATCGGACAGCAAATCCTGCATCCAGAGGGTGGCCCGCTTGCCCACCGTCACCAACTGGGCAGGCTGATAGTGGGTGTAGCCCAGCGTGGGCATGGCCTTATACTTCTGCGCGAAATCGCCCAGATTTTCCAGCACCGCGCAAAGCTCTCCCCGGAGATAGTTCAGCCCGTCCCGGAAAATAATCAAATCCGCGTTGTCAGTGACATAGCAGCTTGTGGCTCCCAGATGGATAATGCCCGCAGCGGAGGGCGCCGCCTGTCCAAAGGCGTACACATGGGCCATCACGTCGTGACGGACCTCTTTTTCCCGCTGGGCGGCGCAGTCGTAATCAATGTCGCTCACATGGGTGGCAAGCTCGTCCACCTGCGCCTGTGTGATGGGCAGGCCAAGGGCCCGCTCCGCCCGGGCCAGCTCCACCCACAGCTTTCGCCAGGTCTGAAACCGCGTGTCGGGAGAAAACAGGCGCAGCATATAGCTTGATGCATACCGCGACGCCAGCGGGGATTCATAGCGCTCCTTGCTCATAGTGTGTCAGCCTTTCACAGTGAAGTCGGGAAGAGGGAGACGCCCGGAGGTCGTCTCCCTCCCCGGGGATACAGCGGGTTTCCCCGCAAGGTTCGTTTTACCGGATAACAATGGAGTCCCGCTCCGGGCCCACGGAGACATAGCCGATGCGGCAGCCGATGGCCTTTTCCACCAGCAGCACATAGTCCTGCGCAGCCTTGGGTAAATCCTCCCACCGGCGCACGCCGGAAATGTCGCACTTCCATCCGTCCACATACTCCGTCACGGGCTTTGCCTCGTCGAGAATCGCCGGGAAGGGAAACGCGTCGGTCTGCTGCCCATCCAGCTCATAGTGGGCGCACACGGGAATTTTCTCCAAATAGCTCAGCACGTCCAGCTTGGTCAGGGCAATGTTCGTCGCACCCTGCACCTCCACGCCATACCGCGTGGCCACCAGATCGATGGGCCCCACCCGACGGGGGCGACCAGTTTTCGCGCCGTATTCGTTACCGGCCTCCCGAAGCTGCTCGGCTTCCTCGCCAAACCACTCGCAGGTGAAGGGCCCCTCCCCCACGCAGGAGGAATAAGCCTTCACCACGCCCACCACCTCGTCAATCTTTGCCCACGGCGCGCCGGAGCCCACGGGGGCATAGGCCGCGATGGCGTTGGAGGAGGTGGTGTAGGGATAAATACCGTAATCCAAGTCCCTGAGGGAACCAAGCTGAGCCTCAAACAGGAAGCTCTTGCCCTGCGCCTGCGCTTCGCGCAAAAATGCGCCGGTGTCGCAGATAAAGGGCTTCAACTTTTCGCCGAAGTCTCCAATCCAGTCCATCAGCTCCTCCATGGTATAGGGCTTCGCCCCGTAGACCTTTTCAATGGTCAGGTTTTTCCACTCCAAAAGCGACGCAAGGTGCTCCTTCAGCCGGGCGGGATACAGCAGCTCCCCTGCCTGCACGGTTTTCTTCTGGAATTTGTCGGAATAAAAGGGGGCGATCCCCTGCTTGGTGGAGCCATATTTCTTGTCAGCAAGGCGTTGCTCCTCCAGCCCGTCCAGCAGACGGTGCCACGGCAGCAGCAAAGACGCCCGGTCGCTGATTTTCAGATTCTCCGGAGTGATGGACACGCCCTTGCTCCGGATGTCCTCCATCTCGGTCCACAGACTTTCGCAGTCCACGGCCACGCCGTTGCCCAGAATATTCACCACACCCGGTCGGAAAATACCAGAGGGCAGCAGGTGCAGTGCGAACTTGCCGAATTCGTTCACTACGGTGTGCCCGGCGTTGCCGCCGCCCTGGTAGCGAATGACCACGTCGTAACGGTCGGTGATCAGGTCCACCATCCGGCCCTTCCCCTCGTCGCCCCAGTTAATGCCTACAATCGCGCAGTTTGCCATAGCGAAAGCCTCCCCAAAAGTTTCATTTATACCTATCGGACAGGTCCTTTTTCAAAAGACCCACAACGTTTTTGATTATACAGAAGGCGCGGGCATAAGTAAAGGGTTCGTTTTTAATGGCCGATATCAATTTTAAAGATACCGGCTTTTGAAATCTCCCTACTCCCCCGGCACGGAGAGGAAAGCGGGCGCTCTCCCCGCGGGCCGAAACCGCATTTTTATTGTACCCCTCCGGCCCGTCAAAGTAAACCATTTCCCCGCGCTTTCCGGTGAAAAAAGGGGCATCGGCGCTTTTCAAGCGGCGCCGTTTGTGGTAGAATGTCCGCATTGTGGACATTCTGTCCGATTCAGGTCATGTTTCTCGTTCCCTGCGGGGACAATCGAAAATATGACTTTTTTTATTGCAAACTTTTGTTTGCAGGAAAATTCGGACTGATATAAATTTTTGGGGGATAAGCGGAGGGGGACCACACTATGGTGCACATCGGATTTGACAACGAGCTGTATTTAAAGCTCCAGTCGGAGCATATTCGCCGCCGGATCGGCGATTTTGGAGGAAAGCTGTATTTGGAATTTGGGGGGAAGCTGTTTGACGACTACCACGCCTCCCGGGTACTGCCGGGCTTCGCACCGGACAGCAAGGTGCGGATGCTCCAGCAATTGGCGGCGGACGTGGAAATCGTCATTGCCATCGCAGCGGGAGACATCGAGAAGAATAAAATCCGGGGGGATCTGGGCATCCCCTATGATGAGGACGTGCTCCGCCTGATCGACAGCTTCCATTCCCTTGGGCTGTACGTCGGCAGCGTGGTCATTACCCGCTGGGAGGGACAGGTGGCCGCAGAGGCTTTCCGCCGCCGGCTGGAGACTTTGGGTGTACGGTGCTTCCTCCACTATCCCATTCCGGGCTATCCTTCGGACGTGGATCGCATTGTCAGCGACGAAGGGCTGGGGGAAAACGACTATATAGAAACCACCCGCTCTCTGGTGGTGGTGACGGCCCCCGGCCCCGGCAGTGGGAAAATGGCCACCTGTCTCAGCCAGCTTTACCATGAGAACCAGCGGGGCGTGCAGGCGGGCTATGCAAAGTTTGAAACCTTTCCTATCTGGAATCTACCCTTAAAGCACCCGGTAAATCTGGCCTACGAGGCCGCTACGGCAGACCTGTCCGACGTGAATATGATCGACCCCTTTCATCTGGAGGCCTACGGAACCACGGCGGTGAACTACAACCGGGACGTGGAAATTTTCCCTGTGCTGGACGCCATGTTCCGCCGCCTTCAGGGGACTTCCCCTTACAAATCCCCCACGGACATGGGCGTGAATCAGGCAGGCAACTGCATCGTGGACGACGAGGCCTGCCGATTTGCCTCCCGGCGGGAAATTCTCCGCCGGTTTTACGCCGCCGGAGCGGACGAGGCCCGGGGCCGGGGCGACGCGGAAACCGTGCGCAAGCTAAAGCTTCTGATGAATCAGGCGGACGTGACGCCGGAGCTTTGCCCCGCCGTGGGTGCGGCCCTCGCCAAAGCCGAGGCCACCGGCGCGCCAGCCGGAGCCATGGAGCTGAGCGACGGACGCATTATTACCGGCAAAACCTCCGCCACGCTGGGGGCCGCGTCGGCCCTGCTTTTAAACGCACTAAAAGCGCTGGGCGGTATTGGCGACCAGTTTGAGCTGATTTCCTCTCAGGTTCTGGAGCCGGTGTGCCGCCTGAAAACAGAGTATCTCGCCCACCGCAATCCCCGCCTGCACACCGACGAGGTACTGCTGGCGCTGACCATTTCCGCCCTGACCAATCCCCTTGCGGAGCTGGCCCAGCAGCAGCTTCCCAAGCTGCGGGACGCAGAGGCCCATTTCACCGTGATTCTCTCCCCCGTGGACGAGCAGCTTTTGCGGCGGCTGGGCATTCAGGTGAGCTGCGAGCCGAAATTCGGCAGCGGAAAGCTGTATCATAAATAATCTGCATCTTTTCAGGCGCTTCCCCCATGCGGAGAAGCGCCTGTTCCGGCCAGCGGAGAAAACTGCCCCATAAAGGCGGCGGACCAAGCCGGACAATCCCGGGGCGGGCAACGCCCCCGCAAAACAATTTGAGAAGGGACACTTTATGGAGATCATTCAACTTTTGGCGGAAGAACTCAAGCAGGACCCCCGGTACGTGGAAAATGTGGTAAAGCTCATCGACGAGGGAAACACGATTCCCTTCATCGCCCGCTACCGCAAGGAGCTTCACGGCGCCATGGACGACACGGTGCTTCGGACGCTGGATGAGCGGCTGACCTACCTCCGGGGCCTTGCCGAGCGGCGGGAGACGGTAAAAGCCGCCATTTCGGAGCAGGGCAAACTGACGGAGGAGCTATCCGCCGCCATCGACAGCGCCAAAACCCTTGCAGAGGTGGAGGACCTCTACCGGCCCTATAAGCAAAAGCGCCGCACCCGGGCCACCATCGCAAAGGAAAAGGGGCTGGAACCCCTTGCCCTGCTGCTGTACGCACAGGGGCGTGACTGTCCCGACCCGCTGACAGCCGCCGCAGAGTATATCGACGCGGAAAAGGGCGTAGAGACGGCGGAGGACGCTCTTGCAGGCGCGTCGGACATTGTGGCAGAGCTTGTCAGCGATGACGCGGAGGTCCGCAAGGTCCTGCGGGGCTTTTTGCTGCGGCAGGCAAACCTGCGCAGCACGGCAGCCACGACGGAGGACACGGTTTATCGCCTGTATTACGATTTCACCCAAGCAATCTCCCGGATGCAGGGCCATCAGATTCTGGCCATCAACCGGGGTGAGCGGGAGGGGATGCTGAAGGTGGGTCTGGAGCTGGACCGGGAAGCCGCGCTGGTGACGCTGCGCCGTCAGGTGGTGCGCCCCGGCTCCGCCGCAAACGCCTTTGTCCGCGCCGCCGCGGACGACGCGTGGGACCGGCTGTTATACCCCTCTCTGGAGCGTGAGATACGCGGTCAGCTTACTGACCGGGCCGCCGAGGGGGCCATCGGCCAGTTTGCCCTGAACCTAAAGCCTCTTTTGATGCAGCCGCCGGTAAAGGGCCGTGTCACCATGGGGCTGGACCCCGGATACCGCAACGGCTGTAAAGTAGCAATCGTGGACGGTACCGGCAAGGTGCTGGACACCGCCGTGGTCTACCCCACCTTTGGCGAGCGCCAGAAAAACGAAGCCATTGCCAAGCTTTCGGGCATGGCGGTTACCCACGGCGTGGAGCACATCGCCATCGGCAACGGCACCGCCAGCCGGGAGACGGAACAAATGGCCGTGGAGCTGATTCAAAAGCTTTCGGACATGGGCCGCCATCTCAGCTATATGATTGTGTCCGAGGCAGGGGCTTCGGTGTACTCCGCATCTAAACTGGCCGCAGAGGAATTTCCCCAGTACGATGTAAATCTCCGCTCCGCCGTGTCCATCGCCCGACGGCTTCAGGACCCGCTGGCGGAGCTGGTGAAAATTGACCCCAAGGCCATCGGCGTGGGCCAGTACCAGCACGACTGCCCGCAGAAGCAGCTGGACGAGGCGCTGGGCGCGGTGGTGGAGGACTGCGTAAACGCTGTGGGCGTGGACGTGAACACCGCATCCGCATCGCTTTTGGGTTACGTAGCAGGGCTGACCGGCTCCACCGCCAAAAACGTGGTAAAATACCGGGAGGAGAATGGAGCGTTCACCGCCCGCAAGCAGATTTTAAAGGTATCAAAGCTGGGTCCCAAAGCCTTTGAGCAGTGCGCTGGCTTTTTGCGGGTGCCGGAGAGCGCCAACGTGCTGGACAACACTTCTGTCCATCCGGAGAGCTACGCCGCCGCGGAAAAGCTGCTCAAAATCACTGGCTACACGCTGGCGGACGTTTCCGCCGGTGCGCTGGGGGATTTGCCCGTCCGCCTGAAAGCCTATGGTGAGGAAAAGGCGGCGGCAGAGTGCGGCGTGGGCGTGCCCACGCTGCGGGACGTGGCATCGGAGCTGCAAAAGCCGGGCCGGGACCCCCGTGACGAGCTGCCTAAGCCCGTTCTGCGAACAGACGTGATGGACATCAAGGACCTGCGCCCCGGCATGATCCTCACCGGCACGGTGCGCAACGTCATCGACTTTGGCGCGTTTGTGGACATCGGCGTCCATCAGGACGGACTGGTCCATGTGTCTCAGGTCTGCGACCGGTTTATTCGTCACCCCTCCGAGGCCGTGTCCGTCGGCGACGTGGTAAAGGTGGTTGTGCTGGAAGTTGAGGAAAAGAAAAAGCGGATTTCCCTTTCCATGAAGCAGGCAAAATAATCGGTTGTCGGACAAACCGACAAGGGGGATGTTCCATGAAGCTATTGACCTTTGACGAAACAGGGGACCTGCTGGATCGCATCGCGGAGCAGTTTCCCCAAGCGCTGTTTCAGGGCCTCAACGGCGGCGTGAATCTGCTGGAGGAGGAGCTGGAGGACCCGGAGTTTCCCGGCAGTGAGCTGTATATCATGGGCCAGTTCTGCGATGACTGTCTCGGAAAATACATTGACCTTTATTACGGTTCCTTTGCCGCCCTCGCAAAGCTTGAGGACTGGACAGAGGAAGACTGGGAGGACGAGCTGTGCACCACCCTCTCCCACGAGCTGACCCACCATATGGAGGGTCTTGGCGGTCTTCACGCGCTGGACGACCGGGACGACGAGGAGATGGCGGAATTCCGCCGTGAATACGAGGCGCGGGCAAAAAAAGGCCCCCGCTTCACCGACGGGGACAGAGGCACTTCCACGCAGCAGCCCTGATGTGGGCCTCAGAAGCCGCGCCGTTTTTTAAAAAAGCCAAGGCGGACCCGGCAGGACGTGCCGGGTCTGCCCGTCTTTTTCCTTTACAAAAGAAAAAGTGCACCGTTTTAAGCCGCTCTGTGCCGCATCTGCGGCAGTTCATACATCTGACCTTTTTTTAATTTTTATCTTTCAAATCTGGCTCCGCCTTTTTGCATCTGCTTGTAAAAAGCTGTCTGACATATTATAATAGCTTATAATAACCGTAATCTTAGGCACAGCCAGTGACGGGTCCCCGCCTGCGCAGGATTTTTTGCCTGCCGCCATTTTCCGGAACAGCAGGCCACAGCAAGGGTTCCGGCGCTTCAATGCCGTATCGCGCGCACTCAGTCCAAAGGACATTCAAGGAGGAAAGAAGATGGAAACAAACGAGACAGCCGGAAAAACTTTGGTGGATACGGCGGTGAATGAGATAATTCAGTTGATTTTGAGCAATAATATGAAATCAGGAGACAGACTCCCTAATGAATATGAGCTGGCCCAGCAGTTGAAGGTCGGACGAAGCACCCTGCGGGAGGCTACGCGTCGGCTGGTTGCCCGCAATATTCTCCATGTACGTCAAGGTTCGGGTACCTTTGTGTCCGACAAAAACGGAGTTCCCGAGGACCCGCTCGGGCTCACCTTTATGGGAAATGACCCGAAGCTGGCCATTGAGCTGCTGGATATCCGCCTGATGCTGGAACCGGAGATCGCGCAGATGGTGGCGCGTAAGTCTGCGCCGAAGCAGGTTCGGCAGATGTATGAATATTGTCAAAAAATGGAGGATCTGGTGAACGCGGGAGAAGATTATTCCGTTGTAGATGCCCAGTTTCACCGGTTTTTGGCAGAGTGCAGCGGAAATGACGTACTGCGCAACTTAATCCCCATTATCACCTCCTCCGTCAACGTCATCATCACAACCACCAACGACGAAAACCGCAGACAGACAATTATCCAGCACCGGCAGATTGTGGACGCGATCTCCCGGTGCGACCCCATGGGCGCACGGTTTGATATGATCCTGCATCTGAATACCAACCGCGAATCCATTCTCAGACATCTTGACGCCAACCAGGGGAAAAAATAGCGGTATTTCGGATTACAACCCCGCACTGGACGCATCGCCATTTTGGGTCACATCCCCAAATCTTTTTCGTCAATGATCAGATGTATTAATGGCAAAGCGCACAAAAATATGTCCTCACAACAGTGAAAAGGATGAATTTATTGTGAAATTTGTGACAACACTTGACGTTGGCTTGTCTGGATGATACTGTTTTACCACAAAATACATCTGATGATTAGACCGCGTTCATTGATGTTAATTTGGATTTAAGAAGGAGATTGTGAAAATGAAAAAGTGTCTCTCGATGCTGCTGGCAGGCGTCATGACGGCGACCATGCTGGCAGGCTGCGGAAGCACCGCCCCGTCCGGCTCCGCCGCCTCCAACGCCTCTTCCGGTTCCTCCGGAGAAGCAAAGCTTACCCTGAAATACGCGCTCACCGATGGTGAAAACACCAACTACGCCGCCGGTGCCAAGCGGGTGGCCGAGCTGGTGAATCAGTACACGGATGGGCAGATTCAGATTCAGGTCTACGCCGGCGCCACACTGGGCAGCGAGGCTGAGACGATTGAAAGCTGCGCCAACGGCGAAATTGACATTGCCACCTGCGCCAACAGCGTGCTGGAGAACTATTTCCCCGAGTGCGCCGCTCTGGAGCAGCCCTTCCTCTGGGAGAGCGCTGAGGAAGCCAACTACGCCATGACCGGCGAGACCGGCAGACTGTTCAACGAGGGTGTCGAAGCCGCCGGAATGCATATGATCGGCTGGATGGAATCCGGCTTCCGCAACATCTTCTCCAAGGATCCCGTTCAGTCCGCAGCCGACATGCAGGGCCTGAAGATCCGCACCATGAGCTCCAACCTGCAGACCGCCATGTGGAACAGCTTCGGCGCCGTGGCCACTCCCATGTCTGCCACTGAGCAGTACACTGCTTTGCAGCAGGGAACCGTGTCCGCCGTGGAAAACGCCATTTCCAACAACTGGGCCGGCAACTACTATGAGGTCGCACCCTATGTTACCTGGTCTAACCACTACTTCTGCTACATCATGCTGTGCATGAGCGACTACGCTTATCAGAAGGTCGCAGATCTGGGCCTGATGGATGAGTTCATGCAGGGTGTCACCGAGGGCTGCAGCGATCAGTGGCAGTATCTGGTGGACTACAACAACGACGCCGTGGACAAGCTGACCGAAAAGGGCGTCACCTTCTATGACCTGTCCGAAAGCGACATCCAGACCCTGAAGGATCGCTACGCTGCCTTTGTCGCAGACTCTGCCAACGGCATTTCCTTCGACAAGACTTGGCTGGACGCGCTGGATGCGGATAGAGCTGCGTTTAAGAACGCTTAATGTTTTCAAGGCTCTTATGAGATAAATCAGAAACCGCTTCCGGTTGCCCGAGCTATCCGGGGCTATCGGAAGCGGTTTTCCATTGCAACGCAGATATGAGAAAAAGGAGAACGGCAGATGAATTCACTCAAGAAAATACTCGGCTGGCTAGACCGATCCGAGCGGCTGCTGATGGTGTTGGCCTTCGTAATCATGGTGGCCACCATGTTCGGCAGCGTGCTGGCGCGAAACGTTTTTCGTGCCACCGTTTCATGGCTTGATGAGCTGGCCCGCATTTCCATGGTGTATATGGTGCTTCTGGGCGCAGAGGCCGGCCTGAGAGATGGAACGCAGGTGCGCGTGACGGCAATCATCAGCAAATTTAGCGGCAAGCTGCGCAAAGTGCTTGATATTATCGCGCAGGTTGTTTTGATTGCCTTTACCGCGATGGTTACCCGGGGCGCCATCATCAATGTGCAGACCAATATCGCCCGCAACGTGACCACCACCAGTCTCAATTGGCCGATGGCCATTCCCTATATGGCGCTGGTTATCGGCTTCTCTATTATGACGCTGGTGCAGCTGGGCACGCTGGCAAAAATGGTTACAAAGCCTGCCGATCAATTTGGAGAAACGGAGGAGCAGGTATGACCGGAGTACTTTTATTCGGCGTATTTATCGTATGCCTCTTCATCGGCGTTCCGATTTCTATTTCCCTGGGCATCTCCGCCACGGCGATGATTATCTTTGCTCAGGATATTATGGCCCCCGCCACCACCACCTCCATCCCCCTGCGTTTTTATGCCGGTCTTGACAGCGTGTCCATCATGGCCATCGCGTTCTTCGTGCTGGCCGGCAACCTGATGACCAAAGGCGGTATCTCCCGCCGGATCGTCAACTTTGCCAGCATTCTGGTAGGCCGCGTTCAGGGCGGCATGGGCGTGGCGCTGGTTCTGGCCTGCGCGTTCTTCGCCGCCCTTTCCGGCTCTGCTCCCGCCACCGTTATTGCCATCGGCTCTATGCTGTATGCCGACATGGTAAAGGCAGGCTACCCCGGCCCCCGCACGGCGGGACTGCTGGTGGTCAGCGGCGGTCTGGGCCCCGTGATTCCGCCGTCCATTATCATGGTGATTTACTGCACGCTCACCGGTGCGTCCGTCAGTGGCATGTTCAAGCAGGGTCTGCTGGTGGGCATCCTGATCTGCGTCGTGCTGATCGGCCTGGTGCTGTATTATGCCAAGAAGGAAAACTGGCCCACGCAGAATGAGCATCATACTGGCAAGGACATTCTGAAGATTTTCTTTGACGCTATCCCCGCCCTGCTCACCCCTATCATCATTCTGGGCGGCATCTATTCCGGCATCCTCACTCCCACTGAAAGCTCGGTGGTTGCCTGCATCTGGGCGCTGATTGCCGGAACCCTGTTCTATCACGAGCTCAAGTTCTCTGACTTGATTGACATTCTGTATGATTCTGCCAAGAGCTCGGCGATGATTCTTTTCATCATCTCCGCCTCCACGGCCTTCAGCTGGGTGTTTACCTTCTCCGGCCTCTCCAGCAGCCTGGTTGAATCTGTAGTGAATATGCACCTTAGCAGCACGCTGTTCTGCTTGATTGTCGCCATTATCCTGCTGATTTTCGGCACATTCATGGAAGGCACCGCCATCTGTGTATTGCTGGTCCCCGTGCTCTGGCCCATCGCCCAGAGCTTGGGTATCCATCCGCTCCACTTCGGTATGATCGTGTGCGTGTCCAACGTCATCGGCACCATGACTCCGCCCGTGGCCGTCAACATCTTCTCCGCCACGTCGGTTACCAAGCTGCCCATGGGCCAGATCGCCAAGGCCGAGGTTCCTTTCCTGATCGGATATGTCGCCGTTTTCTTCCTGACGGTGTTCTTCCCCTGGTTCAGCACCTGCCTGATATAAGACTGATTCCGATACGGCTGCCGCCGCGATAAAGCACGGCGGCAGCCGTAAAGGGTCGGTTCCTCTGTGAAAGCCGCGTGTAAACCGGCTGTTTTTTTGAACACAAACTCTTTAATTTGTCTGATGATTTTTTGCAGTAAAATTAAAATGGAGGTTTTATTATGCGCAATCAATCCAATAAGGAGCGGATGGAACGCTGGAGCGTCCAGTCCCCCGAGGCCCCTGGTTTTCATGCAGTTGTCACTCCTGAGACCTGCGAGTGCCGCGAAGCGCAGATTTATCGGTTGAATCTCAACGCCGGAGATTCTTATGTACTGGAGACACAGGCTCTGGAAATGAACCCGGTTTTAATTGACGGCTCCGCAAAGTTGTCTGACCATTCCTCTTTGAATCAGACCATGAAAAAATTCGACGCCTTTTACCTTCCCGGCGGCGACTCCATCCGCATCACCGCGCTGGAGAACTGCATTTTCTATATCGCCGCGGCGAAGTATGAGGGCGTGGGCGCGCCGTTTTTCCGGTCGTTCGACTTAAGCCTGCCCATCGGTGATATTCACCAGATTCACGGCAGCGGCGTGGGCCGTCGGGAGGTTATGTTTACCCTGTCCCATCAGGATTCTGCCTCCAAGCTGATCTGCGGACTCACCTGGGGTGGAGAGGGTGCCTGGACCAGCTGGCCTCCGCACCAGCACGAGCGGGATCTGGAAGAGGTTTACTGTTATTTCGACATGCCCCTGCCTCACTTCGGCCTGCATATCAGCTATCTTGAAAGCGGCGGGGTGGAGGACATTGTGACCCACACTGTCCACTCCGGCACGATGGTGCAGGCCCCCGCCGGCTATCATCCCACCGTGGCTTGCCCCGGCACACGCAACGCGTATTTCTGGGTGCTGGCAGCGTTTTCTCAGCCCAGCCGCCGCTATGACCTGGCTGTTCTGGACCCGGCTCTGGAAAACTTCCAGTCCTGAACTCTCACATTTAACAATTAACAGGAGGAAATTCAAGTATGACCAATCTGTTTGACATTTCCGGCCGCCGTGCTATCGTCACCGGGGGTACCCGGGGGCTGGGATACGGCATGGCCGAGGGATTGATGGAGGCGGGAGCCTCCGTGGTGATTTTTGGCTCCACTGAAAAGGCAGAATCCGTTGCTGCGGAATTCCGCGGCCGCGGCTTCAACTGCCACGGACTGAAGGTGGATCTGGCCAACGCCGAGGAGCGGGAGCAGGGTTTTCATAAGGCCGTGGAGCTTCTTGGCGGGCTGGACATCCTGATCAATGCGGCAGGCATTCAGCGTCGTCATCCCTGCGAGGTGTTTCCAAAGGCCGATTGGGACGAGGTAATCGAGGTCAACCTCACCGCCCCGTTCGTCCTGAGCCAGCTGGCAGCCCGGGAGTTTTTGAAGAAAGCCGAGCCCGCTGGAAAAATCATTAACATCGCCTCCATGGCTACGTTTTTCGGCGGCTTCACGGTGCCCGCCTACGCGGCGGCCAAGGGCGGCGTGGCGCAGTTCAGCAAGGACATGTGCAACGAGCTGGCGGGGAGAAATATCAACGTCAACTGCATCGCCCCCGGCTATATGGATACGGAAATGAACACTGCCCTCACCGATCCCGCAAACCCCCGTTATAAGGAGATTACCGACCGCATCCCCGCCCACCGCTGGGGCACCGGCGAGGACATGAAGGGCGCCGCCATCTTTTTGTCCTCCCGCGCCTCCGATTATCTCAACGGCGCGGTCATCCCCGTGGACGGCGGATATCTGGTGAAGTAAATGCCCATTACCATTCGTAATATCCGCACGATTTACACCGCACCCGAGGGCATTAATCTGGTCGTCATCAAGGTAGAAACCTCCGAGCCGGAGCTTTACGGCTTGGGCTGTGCCACCTTTGCCTACCGCCATCTGGCGGTGGGCACAGTGGTGGAGGAATACCTGCGCCCCCTGCTGGTGGGGCAGGACGTGTCCAACATCGACCAGCTCTGGCAGATGATGCACTATAACGCATACTGGCGCAGCGGCCCTATCAGTAACAACGCCATTTCCGGCGTGGACATGGCTCTGTGGGACATCAAAGGCAAGCTGGCAAAGATGCCTGTTTACCAGCTCTTCGGAGGCAGGCTGCGGGAGGGAATCCCCATCTACCGTCACGCAGAGGGACGGGATCTGGAGGAGCTGTGTGACCGCATTGCGGAATACCGCGCGCAGGGCGTTACGCATCTGCGCTGTCAGTGCGGCGGATATGGCGGCGAATACGGTTCTGCCCCCGCCTCCGCGCCCCACGGCGCACCCGACGGCGTTTATCTGAACGCCGAGCAGTATATCCGAAACACTGTGGAGCTGTTCTCTTCTCTGCGGCAGCGTCTGGGCGACGACTTGCAGTTTGTTCACGACGTTCACAGCCGCATTCAGCCCATTGATGCAATCCGGCTTGCAAAACTGCTGGAGCCTGCTCATCTGATGTATCTGGAGGACCCGGTGTCCACCGAACAGACGGATTGGCTGCGCCAGCTTCGCAGGCAGACCAGCACGCCCATCGCACAGGGCGAGCTGTTTAACAATCCTGCCGAATGGAAGCCGCTGATTACGGAACAGCTCATCGACTATATCCGCTGTCACATCAGCCAGCTGGGCGGCATTACGCCCGCCCGCAAGCTTCAGATTTTTGCATCACAGTTCGGCGTGCGCACCGCATGGCACGGGCCGGGAGACATGTCTCCTGTGGCCCACGCGGCCAACATTCATCTGGACCTTGCCGCCGAGAACTTCGGCATTCAGGAGTGGTCCGGCACACAGCCCCCCAACTTTATCATTCAGGAGCTTCGCGGCCCCAAGGATGCGCTGATGGAGGTATTCCCGGGCGCGCTGACGGAGGACAACGGATACGTCTATCCCAGTGACCTCCCCGGTTTGGGGGTTGATCTGGATGAAGAAGCCGCCAAGAAATTTCCCTGCGAGGCGGCAGTGACGACGTGGACCCGCACAAGGCGCGGGGACGGCTCACTTCAGGCTCCCTGACAATGTTTTTTTAACACAAATCGATTTTTAAAGGAGATCGTTTTTAATGACAAATTTATTTGACCTGACCGGTCGTCGTGCCATCGTCACCGGCGGTACCCGCGGACTGGGCCACGGCATGGCCGAGGGATTGATGGAGGCCGGAGCCTCCGTGGTGATTTTTGGCTCCTCCGAAAAGGCGGAGTCCGTTGCTGCGGAATTCCGCACCCGCGGCTTCAACTGCCACGGACTGAAGGTGGACCTGGCCAACGCCGAAGAGCGGGAGCAGGGCTTTTACAAGGCCGTGGAGCTTCTTGGCGGACTGGATATTATGCTTAACGCGGCAGGCATTCAGCGCCGCTTCCCCTGCGAGCAGTTTCCTGCCGAGGACTGGAACGCGGTGATCGAGGTGAACCTTACCGCCCCGTTTGCCCTTTCCCAGCTGGCGGCTCGTGAATTTTTGAAGAAGACCGAGCCCTCCGGGAAAATCATCAACATTGCCTCTATGCTGACCTTCTTCGGCGGCTTCACCGTGCCCGCCTATGCGGCAGCCAAGGGCGGCGTGGCGCAGTTCAGCAAGGACATGTGCAACGAGCTGGCAGGGCGGAACATCAATGTCAACTGTATTGCCCCCGGCTATATGGACACAGAGATGAACACTGCCCTCACCGATCCCACAAACCCCCGCTATCAGGAGATTACCGACCGCATTCCCGCCCACCGCTGGGGTACCGGTCAGGATATGAAGGGCACCGCCATCTTCTTGGCCTCCCGCGCCTCCGACTACCTCAACGGCGCGGTCATCCCCGTGGACGGCGGATATCTGGTGAAATAAGCATTGGAGGAACACATGACAACGTATACCGTCTGTGTCAGCGATGAGCGGCACGCAAGCTATGAAATTGAACGCAAGATGCTCGCATCAATCGGTGCGGAGCTTCGGCTTTGCCACTGCGAAACCGAAGAGGATCTAATCTCCCAGTGCGCCGACGCTGACGCCATATTGCTGGATCTGGCGCCCATGACCGCCAAAGCTGTGGCGGGCCTCAAGCGCTGCAAAATAATCAGCCGTTACGGCGTGGGCTTTGAAAACGTGGACCTGAACGCAGCCACCGCCCACGGAATTCAGGTCACCAATGTCCCCGACTATTGCATGGAGGATGTATCCGACCATGCGCTGGCGCTGATGCTCTCCTGCCTGCGCCACATCCCCATGCGGGACCGCCGGATTAGAGAGGGCGCCTGGAACCTTCAGGGCACCAGCTTCCGCCTGAAAGGCAAGACGCTGGGCGTCATCGGCGCGGGACGCATCGCCCGGGCGCTGATTCAAAAGGTGTCCGGCTTCGGCCTGAGCGAGGTTTTGGCCTATGACCCCTATGTAAGCGCAGAGGAACTGGCAGCGCTGGGCGTGCGGAAAGCGGAGCTGGACGAGGTTCTTTCACAGTCTGATATCATCTCTCTCCATCTCCATGTCAATAAAGAAACAGAGGGCATGATCAACGCTCAGGCACTTGGAAAGATGAAACCCACCGCCATCCTCATCAATGTCAGCCGCGGCCCCCTGGTAAACGACGCGGACCTGCTGGACGCGCTGGAGCGCGGGACGATTCTCTCCGCCGGTCTGGATACCCACAATCATGAGCCTTTGGGGGCTGACTCTCCCTTCTGCCGCCTGTCCAATGTGGTTTTGACCGACCACACTGCTTACAGCACCATGGAGGGCGTGGAGGAGCTCAAGACGAAGGTTGCGCAAAACGCCATCGACGTTCTCACCGGGAAAGCCCCCCGATACCCCGTCAATACTCTGTAAGGCTGCGTCCATCAGGACGTGCCTCAGAAAGAAAGGAACGCGATATTATGGAAATTCTGGAAAGACTGCATCAGGCCGGCGTGGTTCCGGTAGTGGTTCTTGAGGACGCGGCTCACGCCGTTCCCACCGCAAAAGCCATGCTGGCCGGAGGCATTGATGTCATGGAGATCACCTTCCGCACCGCCGCCGCGCGGGACTCCATCGCCGCCGTGGCAAAAGAGTGCCCGGATATGCTGGTGGGCGCGGGCACGGTGGTAACGCTGGAGCAGTGCAAAACCGCCGTGGAGGCGGGAGCGCAGTTCATCGTAGCCCCGGGCTATTGCGAAGAGGTCGTGGCATGGTGCGTAGAAAACGGCGTGGCGATCACCCCGGGCTGCGTCACTCCCACCGAGATTATGGCGGCTATGGCCCACGGGCTGAAGGTCGTCAAGTTCTTCCCGGCCAGTGTCTATGGCGGACTGCCCGCCATGAAATCCCTGTCCGGCCCCTTCGGAGGGATTCGGTTCATTCCCACCGGCGGTGTAAACGCAAAGAATCTGGGCGAATATCTGGCAGCTCCCTTCATTCACGCCGTGGGCGGAAGCTGGCTGTGCGACAAGGCGGATATTGCCGCCGGGCGCTTTGACCGCATCACCGCCCTGTGCGCCGAGGCCCGCCTGGGTGCGCTGGGCTTTGAGCTGGCCCATGTAGGCGTCAACACTGAGGACCCGAACACCTCTCTGGAGGTCTGCCAGCAGTTTGAGAGCGCCTTTGGCTTTGCCGTGAAGGAAGGCAACAGCTCTAACTTTGCCGGTTCTGCCGTAGAAGTGATGAAGTCCATGTATCTGGGGAAAAATGGCCATATCGCCGTGCGTACCAACAGCATTTCCCGGGCAGCGGCAGAGCTTTCAAAGCGCGGCTTCCGCCTGAACGAAAGCACCGCAAAATACAAGGGTGAGACGATGGTCACCGTATATCTGGAGCAGGAATTCGGCGGCTTCGCCGTGCATCTGCTGCAAAAGTAACACAGGGAGGAAACGTTTATGAAATTTCTGACATTTGGTGAAATTATGCTGCGCCTGAAGGCCCCCGGACAGGAGCGGTTTTTCCAGTCTCCGGCTCTGGAGGCCACCTTCGGCGGCGGCGAGGCAAACGTGGCCGTGTCCCTTGCCAACTTCGGCATGGACGCCGCCTTTTTGACGGTTCTGCCCGAAAACTCCATCGGCGATGCCTGCGCGGCGGAGCTGCGCCGTTTCGGCGTGGATACCGGGCGCATCCAGCGCGGCCCGGGCCGCATGGGCATCTATTATCTGGAAAGCGGCGCAAATCAGCTCCCCTCCAAGGTGGTGTATGACCGCGCCGAGTCCTCCATCGCGCTGGCAAAGCCCGGCGACATCGACTGGGACAGTGCGTTTGACGGTGTGGATTGGTTCCACATCACCGGCATCACTCCCGCCATCTCCGAGAGCGCTATGGAGCTGTCTCTGGAGAGCGTGAAGGCCGCCCGTGCGCGCGGAATCACCATCTCCTGTGATCTGAACTACCGCAAAAACCTTTGGAAATACGGCAAGCGTGCCGCAGAAGTCATGCGGGAGCTGGCAAATTACGTGGACGTGGCCGTGGCCAACGAGGAGGACGTGCAGAAGTCTCTGGAAATCACCACCGACGTGGTGGTGGAGTCCGGCGCGCTGGACCGGGACAAGTACCGGGCACTGGGCGACAAGGTCCTGGCCGCATATCCCAACATGAAGATGATCGCCATTACCCTGCGGGAGAGCCACAGCGCCGACTGGAACGACTGGGCCGCCTGCCTGAACGATGGCAAGAACTTCTACGTCTCCAAAAAGTATGAAATCCGCAGCATTGTGGACCGGGTTGGCGGCGGCGACAGCTTTGCCGGCGGCTTGCTCTACGGTCTGAATCACTATGAAGACCGACAGCAGGCTTTGGAGTTCGCCGTGGCGGCCTCCTGCCTCAAGCACAGCATTCTGGGCGATTTCAACCGCGCGGGCGTGTCCGACGTGGAGAAGCTGATGGGCGGCGACGGCACCGGACGGGTGCAGAGGTAAGCCCGTGAGCTGTTTTTACTGTGAAAAGGACGAGCGCCTGCTGGCGCTGATGACCCCTCTCGCCGGAATGACCTGGTCGGATGTGTATCTGTTTAACGACCAGAAGCACCGGGGCCGCTGCATCGTGGCGCTCCGGGAGCATCACGACGAAATCTTTCAGCTCTCCGACGCTCAGCGGGACGGCTTTTTTGCCGAGGTTGCGGCAGTAGCCGAGGCCGTCTCCCACTATGCCGGGGCCGATAAAATCAACTACGCCATTTACGGCGACAATGTTAGCCATTTCCATGTGCATCTGGTCCCCAAAATTCGGGATGGGCTTCAGTGGGGCGGACCGTTTACGGACTCCATTCCCACAGTGACGCTTTCTTCCTCGGATTTTCAGGAGACGGGACGCGCGCTTCTGGCCGCTCTGGATGCCGCCGCCTCACGGCGCGGACTTCCGGCGGCGGAGCACCGTTTCGCCTAATATGCTCGTCGCCCTGTGCCAGGCGGCTCGGCGGAACACTTCGCCGGACCGCCTGCGCACAGGGCGCAATTCTATCCAGGAGGTCATTCATGAGTGAACTGACAAGCCAGCGGCTTCGGAAAATCGCACCGGAGCTGGACCCGCTCCGTCTGGGCGCGGGCTGGAAGCCCGAGGACCTTTCCAAGCCGCAAATCATAATCGAAAGCACATTCGGCGACAGCCACCCCGGCAGCGCCCACCTGATGGGGCTGGTGGAGGCTGCCCGGGCAGGAATTGCCGAAGCCGGCGGCTTTGGCGCCCGCTATTTTACCACAGATATCTGTGATGGCGAATCGCAGGGACACGACGGAATCAACTATTCCCTTGTCTCCCGGGATATGATCGCCAACATGATCGAGATTCACGCCAACGCCACGCCGTTTGACGGCGGCCTGTTTATCGCAAGCTGCGACAAGGGTCTGCCCGCGCATCTGATGGGCATGGGGCGGATAAACCTGCCCTCCATTGTGGTGACAGGCGGCGTAATGGAGGCCGGTCCCGACCTGTTGACCCTGGAGCAAATCGGCACGTACAGCGCCATGTTTGAGCGGGGTGAAATCTCCGAGGAGAAATTCACCTATTATAAACAAAACGCCTGTCCCTCCTGCGGCGCGTGCTCCTTCATGGGCACCGCCTCCACCATGCAGATCATGGCGGAATCGCTGGGGCTGATGCTGCCCGGCACCGCGCTTCTGCCCGCCACCAGTCCCGACCTTCCGGAGGCCGCCCGCAAAGCGGGCCAGCAGGCTGTCTGGCTGGCCCGGCAGGGATTGAAGGCACGGGAAATCGTCACGCGGAAGTCTTTTGAAAACGCGGTGATGGTCCACGCCGCCATCTCCGGCTCCACCAACGCGCTGCTGCATCTGCCCGCCATAGCGCAGGAGTTTGGCGTGGAAATGGACGCCGAGACGTTTGACCGGCTCCACCGGGGCATGCACTTTCTGCTGGATATCCGCCCCACCGGCCGTTGGCCGGCGCAATACGTTTACTATGCCGGCGGCGTGCCTGCCATCATGGAGGAGATCAAGTCGCTGCTCCATCTGGATGTCATGACCGTCACAGGCAAGACGTTGGGCGAAAATCTGGAGGAGTGCCGCACAAACGGCTATTATGAACGTTGTGCCGCGCTGCTTGAAAAAACGGGTGTAAAACGCGAGGAGATCCTCCGCCCCTATGACCGTCCTCTTGGACGGGACGGGAGCATCGCCATCCTCCGGGGCAGTCTCTGCCCCGACGGTGCGGTCATCAAGCACACTGCAGCACCTCCCGAAATGTTTGACACCGTCCTCACTGCGCGACCCTTTAACTGCGAGGAAGACGCCATCGCGGCCATTTTGTCTCATAAAATCCAGCCCGGAGACGCGGTCATCATCCGGTATGAGGGCCCCCGGGGCAGCGGGATGCCGGAGATGTTCTATACCACCGAGGCCATCTCCTCTGACCCCGAGCTTGCCTCTTCTATCGCCCTTTTGACCGACGGACGCTTTTCCGGTGCGTCCAGAGGCCCCGCCATCGGCCACATCTCGCCGGAGGCCGCTGAGGGCGGCCCCATCGCGCTGGTGGAGGATGGGGACCTGATCCACATTGACGTGGCAGGGCGAAAGCTGGACATCGTGGGCGTGGCCGGAGAAAAAAAACCGGCGGAGGAAATCCAGCAAATTCTGGAGCGCCGCAAACAGGCATGGACTCCCATGCCCCCTCGCTATTCAAGCGGTGTGCTCCGTCTTTTTTCCGAGCATGCCCAGTCTCCCATGAAGGGCGGCAATATGAAATAACCGCTATGCGGATACAAAAAACCGGGGGGCGCAGAATTCAGTCTGCGTCCCTCGGTTTTTAAACGCGCCGGTTTGATCCCAGCTCATAGGCAGAAGCCCACTTTTATGTTTACATTTACTCTTATTTTTGCTATTCTCACAAGTAGAACCACACGGTCTACACGGCCGTGTGGGCCGTGTCCCGCATATGCCGGGCACGCATTTCGGCGCTTGATAAAACCCGGCTTATTCCGGGATGTCTTGAGGGAAGGAAGATTTTTAATCTATGGAGAAGACTGTGTTTCAGGGCACAATTCCCGCAAACATCCGCTACGACCGAAAAGCGGAAGCCCTTTACATTTTGGACCAGACCTTACTTCCGGGCGAGGAACGAGAGCTTCGCCTTCAAACCGCAGAGGAGATGTACGATGCCATCCGGACGCTGAAGGTCCGGGGCGCGCCCGCCATCGGCGTGTGCGCAGGCTATTGCATGTATGTGCTGGCCAAGTCCATCCGGGGCGAGGATCGGCAGGTATTTTTGAAAAAGCTCAGCGACTACGGCGTGTATCTTAACGCCTCCCGCCCCACGGCGGTGAATCTCAACTGGGCCATTCGTCAGATGCTCCGCACTGCCTTGGAGCATGCAGACAGCCCCCGGGGGCAGCTTCTGGACGCGCTGTACGAAAAGGCGGTGGAGATTCATCAGGACGATATCTCCAAATGCAACGCCATCTCGGAATTTGGCCTGAGCCTGCTGAAAGACGGCGACGGTCTTTTGACTCACTGTAATGCCGGTCCCCTTGCCACCTCCCGATACGGAACGGGATTGGGTCCCATTTTGCTGGGGACAGAGCGGGGCATGCGCTTCCGGGTTTTCTCCGATGAAACCCGCCCGCTTTTGCAGGGTGCGCGGCTTACCAGCTACGAATTGCAGCGCTCCGGCGTGGATGTGACCTTGATTTGTGACAGCATGGCCTCCATTGTCATGAAAAACGGCTGGGTGAACGCCTGCCTTGTGGGCTGCGACCGGGTGGCCGCCAATGGCGACACCGCCAATAAAATCGGTACCTCCGGCGTGGCGATTCTGGCAAAACATTACGGGATTCCCTTTTACGTTCTCGGCCCCACCTCCACCGTAGACATGGACTGCCCCGACGGGGCCCACATCCCCATTGAGGAGCGGGATGGGGAAGAAATCCGCTCTCTGTGGTACGAGAAACCCATGGCCCCG
Organism: Oscillibacter sp. GMB15532; assembly: GCF_041020825.1. Classification (NCBI taxonomy): domain Bacteria; kingdom Bacillati; phylum Bacillota; class Clostridia; order Eubacteriales; family Oscillospiraceae; genus Oscillibacter; species Oscillibacter sp. GMB15532. Next base: position 88,435 of record NZ_JBEVTO010000004.1, on the reverse strand, counting down.
TCGGGAATAAAGTGCTATAACCCTGCCTTTGACGTAACGGACCATGAATTGATTACCGCAATCGTGACGGAAAAGGGCATTTGCCGTCCGCCATACACAAAGTCACTGGCGGCGCTCTTCCGCTAAAAAGCGTAAGAACCCTCTGTATTCGGGGACTTTTGACAACAAATTGAATTATTCTCTAGTTTAAATACAAGGAGGAATCAATTATGGCCACTCCATCTGCCTGTAACGAGGCGAACCCCGGTGAAATTGCCAAGGCAGTTTTGATGCCCGGGGATCCGCTGCGGGCCAAATTCGTGGCGGAGCATTACCTTAAAAACCCTGTGTGCTTCAACGAGGTCCGGGGAATGCTGGGCTATACCGGCGAGTACAAGGGCAAGCGTATTTCCGTGATGGGCCACGGCATGGGTGTGCCTTCCATCGGGCTTTATACCTACGAGCTGTATCATATGTATGACGTGGACTCCATCATCCGCATCGGCTCCGCCGGGGGCATCGGGGAAAACGTCCGTGTGCGGGACGTGGTGATCGCTCTGGGCGCGTCCACCAACTCCCATTTTGCCGACCAATACGGATTTCCCGGCCAGCTGGCCCCCACCGCCAGCTTCTCTCTCTTAAAGGACGCGGTGGCGGAAGCGGAACGGCTGGGCGTCCGGACGGACGTGGGGCAGGTGTTCACCGCCGACCAGTTTTACAACGACAACGCCGCGGCCGGGGATGCATACCGCAAATTCGGCATTCTGGCTGTGGAGATGGAAACCGCGGGCCTGTACTGGACTGCCCAGCGGGCGGGAAAGCAGGCGCTGTCCATCCTCACCATCTCGGATCATATTTTCACGGGAGAAGCCCTGTCTGCGCAGGAGCGGCAGGACTCCTTCCACGAGATGATGGAAATCGCGCTGGAGACGGCGTGGCGGTCCCTGGACTAAGAGGCGGAAAACTTTCGACTTTATATGCGCGGAGGTATGGATTAATCCATACCTCCGCGCATGCTATTTCATTTCCGTTTTAATAAAAATTTATTTTTATTGTATATCTACATTTAATATTCAAATTTTTTTAAATTTTACGGTAAATTATTAAAATTGTATGCAACTGGCGTGCAATTTTTGTGCAGAGTGCCAGTTGAATAAATATTCTTTTCAGGCGTATAATAAATCCACCAAGCGATTCACATTATACATGGAGGGATTTCCGTCATGAAAGATAAACAGAGCATCAAAAAAATTGTGCTGGCCTATTCCGGCGGTCTGGACACATCCATCATCATCCCCTGGCTGAAGGAAAACTACAACGGGGCCGAGGTCATTGCCGTCTCCGCCGACGTGGGGCAGGGCAGCGAACTGGACGGCCTTGAGGAAAAGGCAAAAAAGACCGGCGCTTCCAAGCTGTACATTGAGGATTTGACCGACGTGATGGTGGATGAGGTGATTTTCCCGTCCATGAAAATGGGGGCCAATTACGAGCAGTATCTGCTGGGTACCGCCTTTGCCCGCCCCATCATCGCAAAACGGCTGGTGGAGATTGCGGAAAAGGAGCAGGCGGACGCCATCTGCCACGGCTGCACCGGCAAGGGCAACGATCAGGTCCGTTTTGAACTGGCCATCAAGCGCTTTGCTCCGGAAATGCCCATTATTGCCCCGTGGCGTGAGTGGGACATCAAGGGCCGTGATGAGGAAATCGACTATGCCGAGGCCCACAACGTCCCCCTGAAAATCAGCCGGGAAACCAACTATTCCAAGGACAAAAACCTCTGGCACCTAAGCCACGAGGGCCTGGACCTGGAGGACCCCGCCAGCGAGCCGAAGTACGACGAGCCGGGCTTTTTGGAGATGAGCGTCAGCCCCATAGCGGCGCCGGACGCACCCACCTATCTGACCATCGGGTTTGAAAAGGGTGTGCCCGTCTCCGTGGACGGCGTAAACATGAAGGGCAGCGACATTGTGCGCAAGTGCAACGAGCTGGGCGGCAAAAACGGCATCGGCCTTTTGGATATCGTGGAAAACCGTCTGGTTGGCATGAAGGACCGCGGCGTATATGAAACTCCCGGCGGCGCGATTCTCTACCATGCCCACGCGGCACTGGAAACCATCACCGTCGATAAGGACACCGCCCATATGAAGACGAAGCTGGCGGTGGACTTCGCGGATTTGGTTTACAACGGCAAGTGGTTCAGCCCCCTGCGGGAGGCCCTCAGCGCCTTTGCCGACAAGACGCAGGAGTATGTCACCGGCGAGGTGAAGCTGAAGCTCTACAAGGGCAACATTATCAACGCCGGAATCACCTCTCCCCACAGCCTGTATTCCGAAAATCTGGTGACCTTCGAGGAGAGCGACTACAACCAGAACGATGCCACAGGCTTTATTAACCTCTGGGGCCTGCCGGACACGGTGCAGGCGCTGCGGGAGCGGAACAAGCTGTAAGCTGGGCGCCCCGCGGATTAATCTTTCGTTTATTTTTGCCTGCCCCGGCAAAAATAATATCCGCCGGGAGCAACCGGGGCGGTCCCCCGGCCCGGCGGACCCCTCTTAAATTACTGAAATCGGGTGGGAGCTGTTCCTCCCCCCGATTTCTATTAAGGAGAAACCTTTATGAAGCTCTGGTCCGGACGGTTCGGAAAAGAAACCAATACGCTGGTCAACGACTTCAATGCCTCCATCCACTTCGACCAGCGGCTTTACCGGGAGGATATCGCCGGAAGCCTTGCCCACGCGCAGATGCTGGCAAGCTGCGGCGTAATCTCCTCCGAGGACGCAGCCGCCATCGCAGAGGGCCTGAAAAGCATCCTTGCGGATATTGAGGCCGGGACGGTGACGTTTACCCCCGACAACGAGGACATCCACATGAATGTGGAGGCTTTGCTCACCGCCCGCATCGGCGACGCGGGCAAGCGGCTTCATACCGCCCGCAGCCGCAACGATCAGGTGGCACTGGACTTTCGGATGTATGTCCGGCACGAGATTCCCGTCATCATCGCTGAGCTTCTGAATTTGCAGTCGGTGCTGGCGCGGCAGGCCAAAGAGCACCAAACCACCGTGATGCCCGGATACACCCATTTGCAGAGGGCGCAGCCCATCAGCTTTGCCCACCATCTGCTGGCTTACGCGGCGATGCTTTCCCGGGACGTAACGAGGCTGGAGGACTGCAACAAGCGCCTGAACGAGTGTCCTCTCGGCTCCGGCGCGCTGGCGGGCACCACCTATCCCATCGACCGCTGGCAAACCGCCAAAGCGCTGGATTTTGACGCGCCCATGGGCAACTCTTTAGACGGCGTTTCCGACAGGGATTATGCGCTGGAACTACTCTCGGCTCTGTCTATCCTGATGATGCACCTCTCCCGCTTTTCTGAGGAGGTCATTCTCTGGTGCAGCTGGGAGTTCAAGTTCATCGAGCTGGACGACGCGTATTCCACCGGCTCCAGCATCATGCCCCAGAAAAAAAATCCCGACGTGGCAGAGTTGGTCCGAGGAAAAACCGGGCGGGTGTACGGCGATTTGATGGGCCTGCTCACCGCCATGAAGGGCCTGCCTCTGGCCTATAACAAGGATATGCAGGAGGATAAGGAACCGGTGTTTGACGCCGTTGACACGGTGGAGCTGTGCCTCCCTGTATTTGCCGCCATGCTGGACACCATGACCGTCCGCCCGGACAATATGCGGGCGGCGGCAGGCCGGGGCTTCATCAACGCCACAGACTGCGCCGACTATCTCACCAAGCAGGGAATGCCCTTCCGGGACGCGTACACCGTCACGGGCAAGCTCGTGTCCCAGTGCACCGAGAGGGGCATCACACTGGAGGAACTGACACTTTCGGAGCTGCAAGCCACCTCGCCCTTATTTGAGGAGGATGTGTACGACGCGCTGAAGCTGGAAAATTGCATGTCCCGACGGTCCTGCTACGGCGGGCCTGCCCCTGAGGAAACCGCCCGGCAGATACAGGCGGTGGAGGCCTTTGTCGAGGCCCACGCCGTCACAAGCGCCGCACCGCAATGAAAGAAAGGAAGATGAACCGTGAAAGGACACACTCATTTTTTAAAGCTGCTGGACTTTACGCCAGCTGAAATCCAAGAGTTTTTGGACACCGCAGCCGACTTGAAGGCCAAGAAAAAGGCCGGGGTCCCCCACCGTTATCTGGAGGGGAAAAACGTCGCCCTGATTTTTGAGAAAACGTCTACCCGTACCCGCTGTGCCTTTGAAGTGGCGGCGCGGGATTTGGGGATGGGCACCACCTATCTGGACCCCTCCGGGTCCCAGATCGGGGCCAAGGAATCCATTGCCGACACCGCCCGGGTCCTTGGCCGGATGTACGACGGCATTGAGTACCGCGGTTTTGGGCAGGAGCTGGTGGAGGAGTTGGCGAAGCACGCCGGGGTCCCCGTGTTCAACGGACTGACCAACGAGGCCCACCCTACCCAGATTCTAGCGGACTTCCTGACCGTTCAGGAGCATTTTGGCGATCTGAAAAAGGTAAAGCTGGTGTACATCGGTGACGCGGGCTATAACATGGGTAATTCCATGCTGATCGGCTGCGCGAAAATGGGGATGCATTTGGTGCTCTGCGCCCGGGATGACTACCTTCCCGAGGCGTGGCTGCTGGAAAAGGCCAAAGAAATCGCGGCAGAAACCGGCGCGGTGATCGAGGTGGAAGCCGATCCCATAAAGGCCACCAAGGGCGCGGACGTGATTTACACCGATGTGTGGGTGTCCATGGGCGAACCGGAGGCCAAGTGGGCCCAGCGCATTTCGGAGCTGGAAAACTATCAGGTCAATCAGGCCCTGATGGACAACGCCGGCCCCCAGTGCAAATTCATGCACTGCCTGCCCGCCTATCACGATCACAAAACGAAAATCGGCAAAGAGATCGGCGAAAAGTTTGGGCGGAAAGATCTGGAGGTCACCGACGAGGTGTTTGAATCCCCCCAGTCCATTGTCTTCGACGAGGCGGAAAACCGCCTCCATACCATCAAGGCGGTCATGTACCTCCTGATGAAATAAGCACCTTCCGGAAAAATTTTATGGGATATACGAGAATGGCGCGGCCCTCAGGCCGCGCCATTCTTAATGTTCTTTCTTCTGTGACATCTCCAGCGTCCGCCGAGCCTCGGAGAGAAACTTCTTACCCGGAGGAAACTGCGGCGGAGCGGCTTTTTTATGTGAGATTTTCATTTCCGCCGGAGGGGTCTTTCTGTCCCGCAGGTACGCATCTCCCCTATGGCAGGAGATTCCGTCTTTGAAAAATCGCGCCTGATTACTCCAGTTTCACAGTCCTCGCGTCCAGCCCCACCGCGTCCTCGGAATTGTGCGTCACCACCAGCACCGTCTTCCCCGCCGTCCGGCGGCGGATGCAGTCGATGGCGCGTTTGCGGTTTTCGCCGTCCAGCCCGGTAAACGGTTCGTCCAGCGCCAGGAAGTCAAAGGGGGCGCTCAATGCCCGGGCCAGCGCCAAACGGCGCTTCATTCCGCCGGAATACTCCCCGGCGGCCTTGCCGCCCGCATCTCCCAGCCCCAGTTCGCCCAGCAGCACCGCCGCCTGTGTTTCATCATAGTCCCTGCCCAGAACAAAGCAGAGATTTCCCGCCGCGTCCAGCCGGTCCAGCAGCCGGTCTTCCTGAAACACGGCAGACAGGCGGGCCGCCTCAAGCCCCGTGACAAAGCCGCTGCCCGGCTGCTCCAATCCAAGAAGAATCCGCACCAGCGTAGTTTTCCCCGCGCCGGAGGGCGCCGCCAGGCAGGTGACGCCGGGTTCCAGCGTCAGGCTTACGTTTTGCAATACCCGCGCATCTCCGTAGGATTTGGAAACGTCCCGGATTTCCACCGTCATCCCTTCACCCTCCTTGCGTCAATCCTGTCCAGAAGCCGGAGCACCAGCCGCTCAAACAGCATGGAAAGGGCCACAATCACAGCCGTCCATGCAAACAGCTCCGGCGTTTCAAAATAGACCTTTGCGTTGTACAGCTTCTCCCCCACCGACCCGGCGGGAAGCCCGATTACCTCCGCCGCCACGCCGGACTTCCAGCAAAGCCCCAGTCCCAACGCGCAGGCGGAGCGAAACCACGGCAAAATCTGCGGCAGGTAAATATCCCGCAGCCGCCGGGAAGCAGGAACGCGAAACACCCGCGCCATTTCAAGAAGTGCCGTGTCCGTGCGGTCCACGCCCTCCAGCACATTTAAGTATACCGTGGGAAACACCATCAGCGCGGAGATAAACAGGGATAACTGCCGGGAGGGAAGCCACACCAGCGCCAGAATGATGAAGGACACCACCGGCACCGCCTTCACGGCCGCGACAAACGGCCACAGCAGCGCCCGGATAAAGCCAAACCGCGCGGACAGGCCCGCCAAAAGCGTTCCCAGCCCGCAGGCCAGCGCAAATCCGCCCAGAATCCGGGCAGCGGACCAGACCACGGAGCGCCAGAAGCCTGTCGTAATTCCCAGCCGGGCAAGGCACACCAGCACCTCCGCCGGGGACGGCAGCAGCAGCCGCTCTCCCAGCGCCATGGCCCCCCCCTGCCACACCGCCAGCCAGAAAATCACAGCCCAGACCCGTCCGCCCCTTTCTTGGGGGCGGACGGATGTTTCTCCGTGCCCCCGAAGGGAGTCCACGGTCTTCGCAGCGCGCTTACGCGCCGAAATAAAACGCATCTTCCGGAAGCGCGCCGCCTACGGACTGGAGATTCTGCTCCAGCAAGGCGGCAAGATAGCCCGAAAGCTTCTCCTTCATCTCCCCGCCGGTGATGCACACGATGTTGCAATAGGGCAGTGCTTTTTCCGCCACCGCCGCGTCCACAATGCCGTAGGACCCGATCAGCTCCGCCGCTTCGGAAACATTTTCGTTTGCCCAGTCAACAGACGCGGCGTATTCCTGCAAAAACGCCTTCACCGCGCCCGGATTTTCCTCTACCACATCCTTGCGAGCCACGATGACCCCGGTGACAAGGCCGCTGCCGTCATCCGCCAGCTTGTTCCACTCTTCATTCAGGTCCAGCGCCACCCGCAGACCCTCCACCTTGGTCTGGGCCACGGTAACAAAGGGCTGGGGCAGCAGCGCCACCGTTGCCGCACCGGAGGCCAGCGCCGCCACGCTTTCGCTGTGCTCGGATTTCCAGTCGACAATCACGTCTCCGTCAAGGCTTTCCCCGTTTTTATCCAGCAGATACCGCAGGGCCTGCTCCGGGCTTGCGCCCTTCCCCGCCGATACAATGGTCATGCCTTTCAGATCGTCAAGGGACTGCACCGCATTGCCCTTTTCCACAATATAGAGCACGCCCAGCGTGTTCACCGCCAAGGTCACAATTTCCCCCTCGGTCTTTTGATACAGCACTGCCGCCAGATTCGCCGGGACGCAGGCCATGTCCAGTTCCCCCTGAATCAGCTTCGGGGACACCTCGTCAGGAGACGCAGCCAGAGAAAAGGTATAGTCGTTGGCAAGCTCTTCGCCGCTTTCCGCATCGTTCATCAGCTTTACAAGGCCCATGGCGGTAGGACCTTTCAGTGCGGCAATGGAATAGGCGGCAGGCTCCGCCGCCTGAGAAGACGCCGCACCCGAAGACCCCGCTGAGTTCGCGCCCGTTTCCCCGCAGGCCGCCAGTCCCAGCAACAGAACGGCGGACAGCAGCAGTCCAAAAAGCTTTGTTTGTTTCATTGGTTTTGCTCCTTTTTATTCAATATTTCCCGGCTCTTCCACCGGTGCGTATACGGTTTTGACGGTGACGCCCTTCAATCTTCCGATTTTTCCCGTCAGGGCGGACGTAACCGCCTGAGGCGCGTCCACCGCCACGGAGATGATATTCACTCCCCGTTTAGGATAGGGTACGCCCATACGCCCCACTACATACTCCCCAAATTCGTGGAGCAGACCGTTCAGCGCCTCCACGGAGTCCGGGTCCCGAACCAAAATGGCAACCACCGCCACGCGGCTCTCCAAAAAACCAGCTCCTTTCCAATATGCGTGCCGCCTTACCAGACAGAAAAAATCCCCTCCGCCAAAGACGGAGGGGAGAACGCACGACGACGGCGCGCGGAAATCCGCGCGCGTTTTCCTCCGTCTTCCGGCTTGGAACGTATCCTCGCCGCTCAGATGAAAAAATTATTCTATCCGGTAGACGGTCAGAACGTATCTTTCCGTTTACAGCCACAGCATATCACGCTTTTTTCTTCCCGTCAACAGGGACGAGACGGGCATCGGCCCGCGTCTTCGGTCATTTGGAGAACCTCGTCCGCAAGCGCGTCGGAGGCCTCGCCGGGGCCAAGCCGCCAGCGCCAGTTTCCCGTCCCCGTCCCGGGGACATTGACCCGGCCCGAGTCCCCCAGATAGTCCTGCATCTGGGCAATAAAGGTATTCGCCACGCTGGCCTGCCCCGCCAGCAGAAGTCTGCGGTTCAGGTCCTCCCTGCTCTGCGCACCCAAATACCGCTTGGCGTAGGCCAGCTCTTCTTCACTTGGCTCCCATCCGGCGAGGGGCGCGTTGTCATGGGTTCCGGTGTAAAGGACGCACCCGGGGACGCAGTTGTGGGGCAGATAGCGGTTATCCGGACCGGAAAATGCAAATTCCAGCACGCGCATCCCCGGAAGGCCAGATTCCGCCAGCAGGGTTTCCACATCCGGGGTCAAAATCCCCAAATCCTCCGCCACAAACCGAAGCTGGGGAAACCAGCTCGTGAAAACGCCCACCAGCGCCATCCCCGGTCCCGGTTCCCAATGCCCTTCTCTGGCGGAGGCAGCTCCGGCAGGGACAACCCAATAGCTTGCCAGCGCCCGAAAATGGTCGATTCGAATGGCGTCAAACAGCTCCCCGGCCCGCTCCACACGGCGAATCCACCAGCCGAAGCCGTCGGCGTGCATGTGAGCCCAGTCGTACAGCGGGTTGCCCCAAAGCTGGCCCTCGACGGAAAAATAGTCCGGCGGAACCCCCGCAACGGCGGCAGGGCGGCCCTCTCCGTCCAGCAAAAACTGCTCCCGCTCCGCCCACACGTCGGCGGAGTCCAGGGACACGTAAATGGGGAGATCGCCAAGGATTTTCACTCCCAGCCCATTAGCAAAGGACTTCAGGGCGCTCCACTGCTCCGAAAACACCTGCTGGACCCAGATTTGATAGTCACAATCCTCCCGGTGCATTTCTCGCCAGCGGGCAATGGCCAACCCTTCGTGGCGGCGCAGACCCTCCTCCGGCCACTCGTACCACGGAAGCCTCCCCAGCGCATCCTTCACGGATTGATACACCGCGTAGTCCTCCAGCCACGGCTGATGGGCGGCGAACTCCGCTGTCTTTTCCCGTCCAGCCCCATCCCGGGAGAAAGCCAGACGCAGCAAGCGACTGCGGTCCCCATTCACGGCGGGATAGTCCACCGCTTTCTCGTCTCCCCGGACGGCAGAAGCCAATTCCTCCGCTGTCAGCAGTCCCTCCCCCGCCAGCAACTCCAGATCAATGAACGCGGGGTTCCCGGCGTGGGCAGAGGCACTTTGATAGGGAGAGTCCCCGTTCCCCGCCGGACCCACGGGCAGAATCTGCCACCAGGACTGGCCCGCGCGGTGGAGAAACCGCACAAATTCCCGGGCGCTTTCGCCCAGAGATCCCACACCGTAGGGCGAGGGCAGGGAAAAAATCGGCAGCAGAATGCCTGCGGTGCGCTGCGGCATGAAGCATTCCTCGCTTTCTTTTCAAATCCACCGGTTTTTGCGGTGGCCATACTTCGCCCAAGCGCGCTGCTTCAGGGCAGCAGGCCGAACAGCAGCGACAAAAGGGACGTAATCAACCCGCAAAGGCCGATGGCAAGGCCGCTCATGGCTCCCTCTGTCTCCCCGATTTCCAGCGCCTTGGCGGTGCCCACCGCATGGCTGCACGCGCCGATGCCCAGCCCCGCCGCCATCGGATTACGCACGCGGAACACCCGGATCAACAGCGGCGCTATGAGATTTCCCAAAATGCCGGTGACCACCACCGCCGCTGCCGCCACGGGGACAAGGCCTCCGTTCCCCTCTGCCACCGCAGCGGCAATGGGCATGGTAACGGACTTTGGCAGCAGGGACATTATCATCTCCCGGTTCAGCCCGAACAGGTGGGAAAGCCCGTAGATACAGACAATCGAGGTCACTGCTCCCGCAGTACACCCCGCCAGAACCGGCAGCCAATATTTTTTCAAAAGCTCCTTTTTCGTGTAGATGGAAACCGCCAGACAGGCCGTGGCGGGCCCAAGGAACAGATTGATGAGGCTGCCGCCCACATAATAGTTTTCATAAGGTATGTGAAACACCGACAGCGTGAGAACCACCATTGTTACGGCAATCAGCATCCCGTTGCAGTAGGCCTTGTTTACTTTTTTCTGAATGGACATGCCCACCCAATAGGCGGCAATGCTCAGCGTCACACCAAAAAACGGAGACGCGGTCAACTCCATCATTTCCCGTTCCTCCTGTCAATCAGCTTCATAGTCAGCGTCACGGCCCAGACAGTGGCGGCAAAGGTGGCGACCAGGCTCACCACGCAAATCACCACAAAGGCCACGCCGTTTGCAAGGATCACATCTTTATATTGCATGATGCCCGTAGCCACAGGAATAAAAAAGAAGGGCAGGTTCCCCAGCAGAAAATCAGACTTTTCCTGCACATGGTCCACCCGCACCACCCCCACCAGCAGCAGCGCCAGCAGCAGTACCAGCGCGATCACACTGGCGGGAAAGGTGATGGGCAGCAGCTTTTCAATCAACACGCCCGCCCAGCACAGGCCGAACAAAATGCCCACCTGCTTTAATATCTTCATTCTCTTGTCCTCTCTGTTCTTTATCGCAATGAATTTATCATACAGCCGTGCCCACAAAAAAGTCAAACAAAACCCTGCCCCCTGCTCCATTTTCAGCAAACGGCACAGCCTGCGGCCTTCTCAGGCCGGCGCTTCGTAACTTTTGACACAGTACGGGCCGCGGCGCACCCGTTGTTTACACGTTTTTCATATTTTTACACTTGCAATTTCGGCAGTTGCCGTGATATAGTAAAGACACTTTTCAGAGGGTGCGGCTCACTGCCGCAGTCCCCCGATCGGAGGTGCTCTTTGCAAAAACGCAGCCACAAGCTTCTGGCCGCAAGTCTTCTGGAATCGCGGAACGGATTTCAGCGCAGGCGCTTTGAGCTTGCCTTTCTGTTCGGCTCCTTCCAGCCGGACTGCAACCCCCTCTCCTATATCAAGGGCTCCATCCGCAGCCACAAGCTGCGCGGACATAATTATACGAATTCGGACCTGTATATTGCCCGCCGTATTGTCCGTCTTCAGCGCCGCGAAAAAAGCTGGACCTGCTGGCAGTATTACACGCTGGGAAAGCTCACCCACTATCTGGCGGACGCGTTTACCTATCCCCATAACGAGCACTATCCCGACTCCCTTCTGGAGCACCACCGGTACGAGGATGCGCTGCGGGAATATCTGTGTGCCTATCTGAGTGAGGAGGGCCTTGGCTCCGCGCTTTCCGCCGGATGCGAGCTGAACGGCTGTTTACAAGAGCTTCACCGCCAGTACATGGACCGGGAATCGGACCTTGGCCGCGACGTGCGCTACATTACGCAGGCCACAACCCTTCTGATGACCAGCGTTCCGCCCCAGCCCATTCCGGAAATCCGCGCTTTGCCACAGCCTGTCCCGGCCCAAATTTGATTAATCCGTCAAATGGCCGCAGATATTTTATATTTGTTTGGTTATTTTACCTCTGTTCTTTTTGCGAAGAGCGTGGTATGCTTTCAGTAATTTAAAGTGTGACAACAAGGAGACAATCAATGTCTATACGTGCTCTCACAGCCGAATACCGCTACTTTAGCTTTACCTACTTTTATGGTAAGGCTTATTTTGGTTGGGCTGAAAACGAGTGTATGTGTGACTGATATTGTCGGAACCGTATCAGTACATAAACGACCCGCAGCCTAATCGGCTGCGGGTCTTTTTTGTACCAATTTAAGGAGGAAACCATCATGATCGTCATTCTGAAAAGCAATCCCAACCGCGAACAGCTGGAGAATCTCATTAGCTGGCTTCAGGATAAAGGCATCACCATCCACACCAGCCTTGGCGAGTCCCACACCATTCTGGGCCTGGTGGGCGACACCTCCCGGCTGGACATCGACCTTCTCTCGGCATTGGATATCGTAGAGGATGTAAAGCGGGTGCAGGAGCCCTACAAAAACGCAAACCGAAAATTCCATCCCGAGGACACCGTGGTAAAGGTGGGCAACACGCAAATCGGCGGCGGCACCCTGACCATTATGGCCGGTCCCTGCTCCGTGGAAAGCGAAGAGCAGGTCATTGCCATCGCCCGGGCCGTAAAAGCCAGCGGCGCCACCATGCTCCGGGGCGGCGCGTTCAAGCCCCGCACCTCTCCCTACTCCTTCCAGGGCCTTGGAGCGGACGGCCTGGAAATTTTAAAGGCCGCCCGTGAGGAAACAGACCTGCCCATCGTCTCCGAGCTGATGGACATTTCCCAGATTCCTTTGTTCGAGGATGTGGACGTGATTCAGATTGGCGCACGGAACATGCAGAATTTCAACCTGCTCAAGGAGGTTGGAAAGCTGGACAAACCCATTATGATCAAGCGCGGCATGTCCGCCACCTATGAAGAATGGCTGATGAGCGCCGAATACGTGATGGCCAGCGGCAACCAGAACGTGATTCTCTGCGAGCGGGGCGTGCGCACCTTCGAGTCTTACACCCGCAACACGCTGGATTTGGCCTGTATTCCCGTGCTGCGCAAGCTTTCCCATCTGCCCATCATCATCGACCCCAGCCATGCCACCGGCAAGAGCTGGCTGGTGCCCACCCTTGCCGTGGGCGCGGTGGCCACCGGGGCGGACGGCCTTTTGATTGAGGTGCACAACGACCCCGCCCACGCTCTGTGCGACGGGGCCCAGTCCCTCAAGCCGGACACCTTTGACGTGCTGGCCCGGAAGCTGCACAAAATGCACGCCTTCTGCGCCGAGCTGGAGGGCTGAGCCTCATGAACGTCGGAATCATTGGGCTGGGGCTGATGGGCGGCTCCATGGCCAAAAGCATTAAGGCCCGCACGGCCCACAACGTCTGGGGGCTGGATACGGATTCGGAGACAATGACCCTTGCCCGTCTTTGCGGCGCGATTGACGGGACGCTGACGGAGGAAAAGATTCCCCAATGCGATTTGCTTCTGGCCGCCGTCCGCCCCGGTGCGGCGGTGGCGTGGGTGGAAGCCCACGCAGAGCACATCTCCAAATCCGCCATTCTAGTAGACCTTTGCGGCGTGAAGCGGGCGGTTGTGGGTAAAATCGCGCCTCTTGCGGAAAAATACGAATTCGCCTATATCGGCGGACACCCCATGGCAGGGCTGGAGCGGGGCGGCTTCGTAAATTCTTCCGACCGGCTGTACGACGGGGCCTCTATGATTCTCACTCCCGACAAGCGGACAGATATGCAGCTTTTGGAGACACTGAAAGCCTTTTTTCTGGACGTGGGCTTTGCCAGCCTCACTTTTTCCGACCCCGACGAGCACGACCGCATCATCGCCTACACCTCCCAGCTTGCCCATATCGCCTCCAGCGCCTATATCAAGTCTCCGGAGGCCCAGAAGCGGCGGGGCTTTTCCGCAGGCAGCTTCCGGGACATGACCCGCGTTGCCCGGCTGGACGAGGCCATGTGGACCGAGCTGTTCATGGACAATGCCGATTACCTCACCGAGGAGCTGGATATTCTCATCGGGCATCTGAATGACTATCTGGGCGCGCTGAAAAGCCGGGATGCGGACCAGCTTGCGCACCTGCTGCGGGAGGGCCGGGACTTGAAAGCCACCGCCGGTGGGAACTGAGCCTGAGCCTGTCCCGCTTCAGTCCGCTGAAAAATCTGACGGCGCGGCTCTACCTTTTTTACAGGGGAACCGCCCAGCCCCATGGGAGGACGCTATGGAATCCACTATCCAAACCATTTTGGTAAATACCAAGCCAAAATACACCGTGTCTATCGGCCCGGGCCTTCTGGCCCAATGCGGCGAGCTGGCCGCAGGGGTGCTGACCCCCTGCCGCGCCGCCATTGTCACAGACAGCACCGTGGCGAAACTCTACCTTGCCCGGGTGGAGGAATATTTTCAGGCGGCGGGCTTTTCCGTCTGCGCCCACGTTTTCCCCGCCGGGGAAGAACACAAAAACCTCTCCACCCTCTCGGAAATTCTGGAATTTCTGGCCGGGGAGCAGCTCACCCGCAGCGACTGCGTGGTGGCTCTTGGAGGCGGTGTGTGCGGCGACATGGCGGGCTTTGCCGCCGGATGCTATCTCCGGGGCGTGAAGTTTATCCAGCTGCCCACCACATTTCTTTCAGCGGTAGATTCCTCCGTGGGGGGCAAAACCGCCGTGGACCTGCGCCACGGAAAAAATCTGGCGGGACTGTTTCTCCAGCCCTCCGCCGTGGTGTGCGACACCGACTGCCTGCAAACCCTCTCCCCCACCGAACTGGCGGACGGGGCGGCGGAGGCAATTAAAACCGGCGTACTCTCCGGCGAGGCGTTGTTCAGCCTGACGGATACGGACGATCTTTTCAGAAACCTGAAGGAAATTATTACCCGGTGTGTGGCGTTCAAGGCCACCGTGGTGGAACAGGATGAACTGGATAACGGTGTGCGCCGCACGCTGAATCTGGGCCACACCGCCGGGCACGCCATCGAGGCATGCAGTAATTACGGCATTCGCCACGGGCACGCCGTGGCGGCGGGCCTTGCCATCATCGCCCGTGCCTCCGAGGCTCTTGGCTGGGCGGAGGAGCCCTGCGCGGCGCGCATTTGCGCCGCCCTACAGCGAAATAATCTACCCACCGGGACGGACTATTCCCCCGCCGCGCTGGCCCGGGCGGCTCTTGCGGACAAAAAGCGCCGGGGCGGAGAGATTTCTCTGGTCATCCCTCAAAAAATCGGCAAATGCGAGATGAAATCCGTTCCCGTGGAGGAACTGGAGTCCATTTTCGCCGCCGGATGGGAGAATTGCTGAAATGGATATGCATATTACCCCAGCCCTTCTGCGCGGCACGGTTACGCCGCCCCCCAGCAAGTCCATGGCCCACCGTCTGCTGATTTCCGCGGCTTTGGCGGAGGGCACCAGCGTGATTCGCAACGTGGCCCTGTCCCAGGATATCGAGGCCACCCTCCGCTGCATGGAGGCGCTTGGCTGCTCATGGGAACAGGCCGGGTCCTCCTCTCTCCGCATCCACGGCTGCGGCCCGATTGTCCCCACCGATGGGACCCCCCGCTTTGACTGCGGGGAATCCGGCTCCACCCTCCGCTTTTTCATTCCCATTGCGCTTGCCATGACCGGGGGCGGCGTGTTTACCGGCAGAGGACGGCTGATGGAGCGGCCCCAAGCGCCGTATTTCGATCTGTTTGACGAAAAGGGTATTTTTTATTCTCTGCAAGACGGTGTCTTAACCGTCGGGGGGACTTTGGAGAGCGGGGAGTACCGCCTTCCCGGCGACGTCTCCAGCCAATTTTTCACTGGGCTGCTGTTCGCCCTGCCCCTGTTGAAGGAGGACAGCGTAATTGTCTCCACCACAAAGCCAGAATCCGCAGATTACATTGCCATGACTGTGCAGGCCCTGCGCGCCGCCGGAATCCGCGTGCTCAGCCAGCCCACCCAGCGGCGTTGGACAGTCTCCTCCGGACGGTTTCACTCCTTTGACGCCACGGTGGAGTCCGACTGGTCCCAGGCCGCCTTCTGGTACGCGGCAAACGTCTTGGGCAGTACCCTGCGGCTTGAGGGGCTGGACCCCAAATCCTCTCAGGGCGACCGGGTCGCGGCGGAATACGCCGCACAGCTTTCCCAGCCCGGCGATGTGGAGATCGATGTGTCCGGCTGCCCCGATCTGGTGCCGCCGCTGGCGGTCATGGCAGCGGTGAGGCAGGGAACCTGCCGATTTACCAACGCCGCCCGCCTTCGCCTGAAGGAGAGCGACCGGCTGAAAACCACCGCTGCCCTGCTCCGCGCCCTTGGGGGCGATGCAGCGGAAGGAGCGGACAGTCTCACGATTCAAGGCGTTCCCCGACTTTCCGGGGGCACGGTGGACGGAGCGGGCGACCATCGCATCGTCATGGCCGCGGCCATTGCCGCCACGCGCTGTGCCGGGCCCGTCACCATTCTGGGAGCGGAGGCAGTGAACAAATCCTACCCCTCATTTTTCGAGGATTATTCGGCTCTGGGAGGTGACGCACATGTCGTCTGAATTTGGAAACCGCCTGCACGTAAGCATTTTCGGCCAGTCCCACGGAAAAGCCATCGGCGTGGTGGCGGATGGTCTTCCCGCTGGGGAGCGAGTGGATTTGGAGGAGCTTGCCCGCTTTCTGGCCCGGAGACGGCCCGGACAAAACGCCCTTTCCACCTCCCGGCAGGAGACAGACGTTCCCGAATTTCTCTCTGGCTTACAGGACGGCATGACCTGCGGCGCTCCCCTTTGCGCCGTGATTCAAAATCGAGATCAGCACTCCTCAGACTATGCGGCTCTTGCGAATACACCCCGTCCCGGCCACGCGGACTATACCGCATGGGTCAAATGGGCCGGTCATGCGGATATGCGGGGCGGGGGCCACTTTTCGGGCCGTCTCACCGCGCCTTTATGCATCGTGGGCGGCATTGCAAAGCAGATTTTGGCCCGGCGAGGCATCTATGTTGGGGCGCATCTTTTCTCCGTAGAGGGAGAAACGGACGTTTCCTTTCCGCTTTTGCCCGCGCCGGCCCTGTTTAAAGAAATTGCCGCCAAACCCTTCCCTGTGCTGGACGACGCACGGGGTCAGCGGATGCAGGGGGCCATTATGGCTGCCGCGCAGGAGGGGGACTCCGTTGGCGGTGTAGTGGAATGCGCCGCCGTAGGCCTGCCCGCCGGGCTGGGGGAGCCGATGTTTGACGGAATGGAGAGCCGCCTTGCGGCGGTGCTGTTCGGCATTCCCGCCGTGAAGGGCGTGGAATTCGGCGCTGGATTTGAAGCGTCCGCACTCAGGGGCAGTGTAAATAACGATCCGTTCTGTATTCATGACGGGCGGGTGGAAACCACCCGCAACCGCAGCGGCGGAATTTTAGGCGGCATCACCAACGGAATGCCCCTGTCCGTGCGGGCGGCATTCAAGCCTACCCCCTCCATCTCCAAGCCGCAGCAGACCGTGGACCTTAACCGCATGGAGGAGACGGAGCTGGTCATATCGGGACGGCACGACCCTTGCGTGGCTCACCGGGCCGTCCCCGTAGTGGAGGCCGCCGTGGCCACGGTACTGCTGGACATTCTTCTGGAGCAAAATTAATAAGGAGGCCCTCAATATGGAACTTTCTGAAATTCGCGAACAAATTGACTCGGTGGATCAGGCGCTGCTGAAGCTCTTTCTCAAGCGCATGGAGCTTTCCGAATCCGTGGCCGCCGTCAAGAACGAGCAGGGACTGCCTATCTCTAACCGCACGAGAGAACGGGAAATCCTTGCCCGGATAATGGCGGAGGCAGGAGACAAGGAGCGCTACGCCCATCAGCTGTTCACCACGCTGTTCCACCTCTCCCGCGCCCGACAGGCGGAGCTGCTCAGCGCGCCGACACAGGTGGCGGCGCAGGTGCGCGCGTCCCTTGCGGCGGGAGCTGAGATCTTTCCCCAGACGGGTCTTGTGGCCTGTCAGGGCATGGAGGGTGCCAACTCTCAGGCCGCCTGTGACCACCTGCTGCCCCGGGGCACCATCGTCTATGTAAAGAGCTTTGAAGCGGTGGTTTCCGCCGTGGAGTCCGGCCTGTGCCGGTTCGGCGTACTGCCCATTGAAAACAGCTCCAATGGCTCCGTCCGGGCGGTGTACGATTTACTCCAGCGCCGTCGGCTGTCCATTGTGCGCAGCACCCGCCTGTGCATCCGCCACGAGCTGCTGGGCCTTCCGGGCGCGAAAACCGACGAGCTGACGGAAATCTATTCCCACCCGCAGGCCCTGGGCCAATGTGGCCATTTTCTGGAGAGCCTTTCCGGCGTGCGGGTGATTCCCTGCGACAACACCGCCACCGCCGCCAAGCTGGTGGCAGAGCGGAAGGACCCCCATGTGGCGGCCCTGTCCTCCCACGCCTGTGCGGAGCTGTACAGCCTGAGCGTTTTGAACGAGGACGTGCAGGACAGCGAAAATAACTACACCCGCTTCATCTGCATCGCCAAGGACCCCGCCATTTACGCCGGGGCCGACCGCATCAGCCTGATTATTGCCTGCGAGAACAAGCCCGGCGCGCTGTACGACATTCTCTCCAAGCCCGCCACCCTTGGCGTCAACATGACGAAGCTTGAGAGCTGTCCCGTGACGGGCCGGAACTTTGAGTTCATCTTTTTCATCGAGCTGGAGGCCTCGGTCAAGGACCCCGCAGTGCTCCCCATGCTGGAGGAGATTGAGCGGAGCAGCCAGAGCTTCCACTTCCTTGGCAACTATTCGGAAGTGTAAGCCATGTCCGAGAGGATTTACGGCTTACTTGGCCGGACGCTGTGCCATAGCTGGTCCGTCCCCATCCATGCGGCAGCGGGCAATGGGGCTTATCGCCTCATTGAGCTGGAACCCCATGAGCTGCCCGGCTTTCTCTCCCGTCCCGATATCGGCGGCCTAAACGTCACCATTCCCTACAAACGGGACGTGATGCCCCTGTGCGACGTGATTGACCCCGCGGCCCGGGAAATTGGCAGCGTGAACACCATCGTCCGCCGGGATGGGAAGCTGTACGCATGGAACACGGACATCACCGGCTTTTTATACATGGCCGACCTTGCAGGGGTAGAGCTGAAGGGCCGCAAGGTGGTCATCCTCGGCGGCGGGGGAACTTCCCTCACCGCGCAGGCCGCCGCCCGGGCCGCCGGAGCGCGGGAGATTGCAGTTATCACCCGGAGCGGCCCAAGCAACTATGAAACCCTCAGCCACCACGCCGACGGGGAAATCGTGATAAACACCACGCCTGTTGGCATGTATCCCAACACCGGCGCAGCCCCTGTAAACCTGGAAAGGTTTTCCGCCTGCCAGGGCGTGCTGGATGTGGTGTATAACCCCCGCAGGACTGCCCTTTTGCTTCAGGCGGAGGCGCTGGGCCTTCCCTGCTCCGACGGACTGCCCATGCTGGTGGCGCAGGCCATCGCAGCGGAGGAACTTTTCTTCAACCAGCGCATTGATCCTGCCGAAAATCGGCGAATTTTGGCCCTGCTGCGCCAAAGAATGGAAAACATGGTCCTCATCGGGATGCCGGGCTGCGGCAAATCCACCGTGGGCGGGGCGCTGGCAAAGTTGACAGGACGGGAAGCGGTGGACTTGGATGTGGAGATTGTAAAGTCCGCCGGGAAATCTATTCCCGCCATCTTTGCCGAGGACGGGGAGCCAGCCTTCCGTGCGCTGGAACAAACCGCAGCGGCCCGTTTTGGCGCCGAGAGCGGGAAAGTTATCATCTGCGGCGGCGGGATTGTGAAAGATGCCGAAAATTACGGACTTCTCCGCCAGAACGGCCGCATTTATCAGCTTGACCGGGCCATTGAAACGCTGCCCACGGCAGGCCGTCCCCTGTCGCAGGGCGCGGACCTTGCCGCCATGGCGGCGGAGCGGGAACCGCTATACCGCCGGTTCCGGGACATACGTATTGACAATAACGGCAGCGCGGCGGAGTCCGCCGCCGCCATCTGGAGGGATTTTTGTGCGGATTCTGATTCTCAACGGACCTAACCTGAATATGCTGGGCGTGCGTGAGCCGGAAATCTACGGCCACGAAACCTACGACGACCTTTGCTCCATGCTGCAAAAGGAGGCAGACGCACTGGGCGTTTCGCTGGAATTTTACCAGTCCAATCACGAAGGAGCACTGGTGGACGCCATCCAGCGGGCCTACGGCGTGATGGACGGCATTGTCATCAATCCCGGCGCCTATACCCATACCAGCGTGGCGCTGCTGGACGCTGTAAAGGCCGTGGGCATTCCCACGGTGGAGGTTCACATTTCTGACCCGGACACCCGGGAGCCGTTTCGCGCCGTCTCCTACATTCGCTCCGCCTGCGTCGAAACAATCAAGGGCCGGGGCATGCGGGGCTATGCGGATGCGCTACGCTTTCTCTGCGGGAAATAAGATCGAAGTACCTTCGTTCAAAGTTACCGAACACACCCCCATTCCGGAATTAGATCCCATAGAGCGATTCCGTTTATCCGAATCAGCACAGGAGTTTAAGGGCGGGTGTGCACTTCATAGACTGAGCTGTAAATCATTCAGGGTGCCCTGCCGTTTTTCGGCAGGGCACTTTTACATGTATTTTTTGAAATTTGAACATACGGCTTCCTGTACCCGCAGAGTCATAGGCCTTCGCTTACACAGGGTCCCCGCAAACCAGGCATAGTGTATAAAAAGCGGTATCATTAACAATGTTTATATTGTCAATTTTCAAAAATTTTTTTGTTAGACATTGTAGTTTGAAAGTGATAGCATGAAAAACAACCAAAAGTGCAAAGAAATCCGAATCATAATTTGCCGAATTTATAGAGAACCGAACGCAAATCTGAGAGACATACGGAGGAGGCTGAAATGGACCACGAAGGGATTAAGTCATTATTTCCCCCTTTTTTGGAAATTGCGGATGAGGGGCTGCGGGAACAATCGCTGGAAGCCATGCGTATGGCCATGGAACAGGGCGGCTGGAGTGAGGGCACGATTTCTCTGTGTCCGGTTACGCTGAACTGGAAGGATTGCGACGTCTCCTGGGTCGAGCACGTCAACGATGTCACAAACCTGTGCATCATGGAATTTGATGCGCTGCACAAATACCACGAGCGGCACGGCGTTCCGTTCAGCCGGGACATTGTGGTGGCGGGAGCACTGCTCCACGATATCGGGAAATTGACCGAATTCTCCATTCAAAACGGGACGGTGTCCCACAGTGCAAATTTCAACCTGCTGCGCCATCCCCTGTCCGGAGCGCTAATTGCAGGGAAAGCGGGTCTTCCTGACCGCATCATCCACCTGATTGCCACCCACTCCTTTGAGGGAGACAAGTCTTACCAGACGGCCGAATCAGAGTTTGTCCGTGCCATTGACATATTTGTATTCCAGTGCTCAGTCAAGGGACTGGAGAAGCTCTGAGATGAATGAGATGGCAGCACTTCCGGTGGCAGAGGTAAAGGAAAAGTCCCTGGCAATCCTTATGGGCGTGGGGGTTCCCGGTACTGACGCCGCACAGACGGTGGACGCACTGCTGGATGCAGAGCTGTGCGGCGTGGAGTCCCACGGACTAATGCGGCTAAACGCCTATGTGGAGCGGCTGGTTCAGGGAACGATTGCTCCGGCGCCTGAGATTCAGGTTACGGTCCGGGACGCCATCGCCCGGATAGACGGCGGAAACGGATTGGGGCAGGTCGTTATGACCAAAGCGGTCGATACCTGTGAGGCGCTGGCCAAAACCTTCGGCGTAGGAATCGCCTCCATCCGTCGCTCCAATCACTTCGGAACCGCAGCCTACTATGCCAGAAGCTTGGCCCGGCAAGGCTGCGTCGGGTTTGTGGCTTCCGCAGCCGGTCCCACCATGGCGCCCTTTGGCGGGATGGACCTGCTTCTTGGGACAAACCCCTTTGCAGTCGCCTTTCCGGGAAGGGAAATGACCTTCTGCGCCGATATGGCGACCAGCGCGGCGGCCAAGGGAAAGATTCGGATTTATGCCCAAAAGGGCGATGCGATTCCTCTGGGCTGGGCACTGGACGAGGATGGGCACGACACCACCGATCCTCATGCTGCAATTCGCGGAATTCTATTGCCCATGGCGGGACATAAGGGCTATGCGCTGGCGATGGTGGTGGACATGCTGTGCGCTTTGCTGTCTGGCGCAGCTCTTTCCGGCGAGAGCAGCTCTCTGTTTCGCTCCGATTGCCCTTCCGGCACCGGGCATTTTGCCGCCGCCCTTGACATTGCCCATTTCCTTTCGCCGGACGAATTTGCCGACCGGGCGCAGGAATGGTTTGACACTCTGCGCAGCAGCAGAAAGCGTCCCGGCGTTTCACGCATTTACATTCCCGGGGAGCCCGAGGCAGATTGTCTTGCGGCTTCAGGGGCAACCATTCGGATTCTGCGGCAGACAGCGGAATCGCTGGAGCAAAACTACCAAAAATACGGAGCCTGAATAAACCGGTTATATTGCAGGGGCTTCCCTTGCTTATAAAAAGCAAAAAAAGAAGAGGAGATAAACATGAAAAAGATCATTGCCTTGGCCGCAGCGGCGGCAATTTGCCTAGCGCTGTTCACAGGCTGTGGCAGCACGTCGGGCACCTCAGGGTCTTCCGGCTCTACGGGTGGAAGCAGTGCCCCCGGTGAGTGGACGCCAAACCGGAGCATCACCATGCTGGTACCCTGGAGCGCAGGGGGCGGCTCGGATCTGGCTGTCCGGACTCTGGCTCCCTATCTTGAAAAAGATCTGGGCGTCAGCATCACCGTGGTAAACTCCACCGGCGCCAATGGCTGGATTGCCTGGAACGAGCTGCTGAAGGCCGATCCCGACGGATACACCATCGCCCAGATGAACATTCCAACCGTCTATTCCGGCTATCTGGATCCCCAGCAGAATCGGGACGAAAATCTGGACAGCTTTGCGCTGGTGGCAAACGAGATCAGTGACTGGGGCTGTCTGGTGGTAAAGGCGGGAGACGCCCGTTTTACCGACACGAAGAGCTTTATTGAATACGGCATGAGCAATGAGCTGCTGGCCGGCGACAACGGCGTGGGCACCAACAAGCATCTGCTGGCGGAAAGCCTGATGAGCCAGATTGACGGATTGCAGCTGACCGAAGTTCATCAGTCCGGCTGGAGCGATACCTATGCGGCCCTGCTGGGCGGACACATCGATGTGGGCTGGGGCTCCATTGGTGAGACGCTGCAAGCCTATCAGGACGGCGAGGTGGATATCCTGTGCGTATTTGCCACGGAGCGCTCCTCCCTGCTGCCGGACGTGCCTACATTTAATGAAGAAATGCCCGAGTACAATGTGACCTCTCCCTCCGACCGCGGCTTTGCCCTGCCTGCCGGTGTGGATCAGGCTGTTTATGACCGCTGGATACAGGCTATGGACAACTGCATCAATAACCCCGAGTTTATAGCAAGAATGGCCGTTCTGGGCCAGGCCGTAAACTATTTGGGCGGGGATGAATACACCGCCTACGCCAAGGAGCAGGAAGCGCAAATGGCCACGTTCTCCGAAATTTTGGGCTGGTCTTAATCAATTACCCTTTTAAAACGGCCCCGCCGTATGAAACAAAACGGTTTATACGGCGGGGCCTTTTGTTCTGAAAAGAGGAGATAAGGCATGAAGTTAAAGAATATACACGCCGATGTTTGGATCGGAGGGGTGCTGATCGTTCTGTCCATGATCTTTTTTGCCATGGCGGGGCAATTCAGCAACCCGGATGCGGCCACGTGGCCCAAAGCGATTTTGATTGGCATTTTGATTTTGTCCGCCATGGTGGTGGTTCACGGGTTGAAGCTGACGCAGTTGAAAACAGGGCAGAGCCGCATTTTCTCCGAAGGACTCGCGGGGCCCATGCTCGCCCTTCTGGCAATTGTTCTGTATGCGGTTTTGATGAATTTCACCGGTTATTTCGTCTCCACTGCAATTTTTCTTCCCCTTGGCATGTTCTTTCTGGGACAGCGCAACTGGAAAGCAATCTTTGGCGTAACCGTAGGGCTGGAATTGTTTGTCTATATCCTGTTTGTTGTCCAGCTGCAGCTTCGTATGCCGTGATATGCGAACGTAAAAAGATGAGGTGAATTCGCTTGATTCAAGAGATCATATCTAATTTTTGCTCCGTTCAGGTCTGGATTGGCTTGGCTGTGGGCGTCATTGGCGGCATGGTGGTCGGCGCCATGCCGGGTCTGAGCGGCGGTATGGCCATCGCCCTGCTTCTGCCTGTTACTTATTCCATGGAGCCGGTGGCTGCGCTGGTGATGTTGATGGCTATTTATACATCGGCCATGACCGGCGGCTCCATCTCCGCGATTCTGCTCCACACTCCCGGTACCCCGGCCAACGCTGCCACCGCCATCGAGGGATATCCCCTGACAAAGCAGGGGCGCGGCCTGGAGGCAGTGGGCATGTCCATGCTCTCCTCCGGCATCGGCGGACTGTCCAGCGCCATTGCGCTGCTGGTCATCGCTCCCCCTCTGGCCATGGTCAGCCTGAAGTTCAGCGAGCCTGAAAGCTTTTTAATTTCCATTTTTGGCCTGACTGTAATTGGAAGCCTTGCCGGAAATTCCATTCTCAAGGGGCTTTTGATGGGGTTGGTCGGTTTGTTCCTCGCCACGGTGGGAATGGATGCGGTTACTGGTACTCTGCGCTATACCTTTGGCTCGGATCGCCTGATGAATGGAATTCAGATGGTTCCGGCTCTGATTGGTCTGTTTACCATTGCTCAGGTCATGAGCAACTGCGAGGATTATCGAAATGCCAACAAGTCCATCCTTGAGCAAAGCAATGTCACATTGGGCAAAAAGATGCTGCCCACGCTGAAAGAGCTCCCTCTCTATGCGTGGACGTGGATTGTATCCTCTGTCATCGGCATTGTGGTAGGGATCCTGCCCGGCGCGGGTGGCAACATTGGTTCCTGGATTTCTTATGATCAGGCAAAAAAGCACTCCAAGCATAAGGAGGAATTTGGGAACGGGTCCATGGAGGGGCTGGCCGCCTGCGAAACCGGAAACAACGCCGTAACCGGCGGCTCCATGATTCCTCTGATGACGCTGTCCATTCCGGGCAGCCCAAACGCAGCCATCATTCTCGGCGGCCTTTTGATTCAGGGACTGGTTCCGGGTGCGCGGCTGTTTACCACCCAGGCGCCCACCACCTACTCCATTCTCATCGGGTTTGCGCTGTCCAACATCCTTATGGTATTTGTGGGATTGGCAATCGCCCGCTACGTCGTCAATGTGACAAAAATTCCAAACTCTATCCTGATGCCCGTGGTGGTGTCTCTGGCACTGATCGGGGCTTATGCCATTAACGCCTCCATGTTTGATGTGTTTATCACCATCTTCTTTGGGTTCCTCGGTTACCTCATGAACAAGTTTGAATTGTCTTCCGCCGCACTGATTCTGGGCCTGATTCTGGGCGGTACCGCGGAGAGGGGCCTGATGCTGTCTCTGGTGATGTCTAAGGGGAACGTGCTGGGCTACTACTTGGGTCGTCCCATCTGCCTTGTGCTGATGGCGCTGATTGTGTTGTCCATCGCGGGGCCGCTGGCATCCCATATCCGGGGCAAGCAAAAAAACGGGTAAATACAGCGGGTGAACTCAGGACAGCTCGCAATCCACGCCCCCGATGCCGCCGTGGAGAATGGTGTGAGAATACGTTTTGAGTACCATGCAGGCAACCTGAATAAAGTCCATGGCGTATTGAGGCAGGGGAAAATCCTTCCGGTAAACCAGATAGAGAATGTTTTCCGGAATGTTATTGATAACGGGGAACACATGAAATGCCTGCCCCAGCCCTTTGATTTCACGCATATGCTGGTAAAAAATAACGGGAGAAGCCAGCCCCACTCCGGCGCCGCTTTTGGCCAGCTCATAGATCAGCTCCTGCTGGTCGCTTTCAAAGGCATAGCGGGGACTGAACTCGTGGGCAAAGAATTGCTCTAAGCCTTTGCGCAGGCGATTGTTCCGGCGAAGGGTAATGAAGGGCATGTCTACAATCCGGGTCAAGTCGATGCCTGCACGGAACTCCTCTAAAAATTCCCGCCACTGGTCGGGGCGGTATTGCTCCAAAAGCGTTTGGGCCATGCAGCACTGCATTTTTTCCCGGGCAAGCTGGATGCGGCACTGGTTTGGACTGGAGGGAATATCAACCCCCATGTACAGGTCAATTTTTCCTGTTTGGAGCAGCTCGTCCAGCTTTGCACTGTTGCCGTCCACCAGCTCGATGGAAATATTGGGGTGCGAAGGGTGGTAATAGTTCCAGATGGGCGGGAAAAAAACATCTCCCCTCAAGCGGGAAATTCCAACTGTCAAGGTGCCCCGGCAATTTTTATCCAGATCGGAAAAAGCCGCGCGCAGTTTGGCCTCTGAGGCCAATATCTGCCTGCCGTAAAAAACCATCTGGTGCCCTGCCAGCGTCAAGTGGAGCGTGGGGCGGCGCGCAAACAGCTGGACGTGATACTCATCCTCCAGACGTTTGATGTGGCTGCTCAGCGCCTGCTGGCTGATAAAAAGCCGTTCTGCCGCACGGGTGAAATTCATTTCCTCGGTGGTCACTAAAAAATATTCAATACTTCTGATATTCATGCGCGGCCATCCTCCTGACACAATCTTTTTATTGTTCATTTTGTAATAAATCAACCGAAAATCTTGTTCAATAAGGATCATATCATAAAATTGCAAAGGAGAAAAGAGGCCGAAGGAAAACGTATTTACAAATAAGAGCGGGAGGCTCGAACATGAGTGTAATTTTAATGGACTGTACCCTGCGCGACGGGGCTAACGTCGTGGGAAAGGGTTTTTCTGCTGAATTGACCGACATGATGCTGGATGGCCTGACTGCCTGTGGGGTTCCCATCATTGAGCTTGGCAACGCCGGTGGAATCGGGGCCTATGAGGTGGCCCGCTTTACCGATGCAGAGACGGATCAAACCTATCTGGAGATTGCTAAAAAGTATTTGAATCGGGGCTCCCAACTGGGGATGTTCCTCAATGCTAAACGCTATCGGGAAAAAAGCGTGGCACTGGCCAAGGAAAACGGCCTGTCCTTTCTCCGGGTAGGTGCGGACGCCGGAGATGCCGACGCGGCGCTCCAGTCGATTCAAGGAATCCGGAACTATGGCATGAAGGCCTTCTATTCCCTGATGAAGGCGTATCTGCTTACCCCCGGTGAGCTGGCGGAGGAGGGAAAAAAGCTGGAAGCTGCCGGCCTGGACGAAATCACCATTATGGATTCCGCGGGGACCATGCTGCCAAGTCAGGCGGCAGCGTATACCAGAGAGCTGGTTAAGGCGGTATCCATTCCCGTGGCGTTCCACGGGCACAACAATCTGGGGCTGTCTGCGGCGAATGCCATCGCCGCCTATGAAAACGGGGCCACCATTCTGGACTGCGGACTGATGGGAATGGCGCGCAGCGCGGGCAACTTGGCGACCGAACAGTGTGTGGCAATTATGCAGCGCCTTGGTCAGATGCGGGAGATCGACCTGTATGGAATGATGGACTTCATTGACCGGCGTCTGCAACCCGCCATGGAGGCGCATCATTACCACAATCCCGTCTCTCCGCTGGATTTAACGCTGGGGCTGTCAGGCTGTCATTCCAGCTTTGTGAAGAAGTTTCAGGCCGCGGCGGCGGAAAAGCAGGTGAACCTATATCGGTTGATTACGGAGGTATCTCTTATTGATCAGAAGGCCCCCTCTGACGCCGTCATTGCCCGGGTTGCAAATAGCTTGCAGTAAGGCAGAGAGGAGTAGCATGATAAAAGTAATTTTAGCGGGAAATTATCCGGATGGCACCTTTGAATCGCTGCGGGCCCTGCTTCCGGAGGATGCGTTTAATTTAAGCGCGGTGGGCAGCCAGCAAGACTATGACGCCATGACAGACGCAGAGATTATGATTCTGCGGATCTTCAAGGCCCCCGAAGAAGTAATCCGGAGAAATGCCAGATTGAAAATGATTCTGCGCTGGGGCGCAGGATTTGACTCGGTAGACATCAAAGCAGCAGGCAGTCGCGGAATTTTAGTTACCAACACGCCCGGGGCAAACGCCAACGCCGTATCCGAGCTGGCCGTTCTCTTGATGCTGGCCGTGGGGCGTAAGCTGTTGTGCCACGCCGAAAGCCTGAAAAGCGGCATGTGGAGCAAGAACACTTTTTTAAACAGCTCCTTTTGCCTGAACAACAAGCGGGTGGGGATTATCGGCGGCGGCAACATTGGTCGGCAGGTTTCGGACAAGGTTCAGTCCTTTGGTGCAACCGTGCAGTATTATGATGTGTTCCGCCTGCCCAGCGCCACAGAGCAGGCCCACAATATGACCTTTGTTCCTCTGGAAACACTTCTTGAAACCTCTGACATTATTTCGCTTCATATTCCGCTTCTGGAATCCACCCGCCATATAATCGGAGCAGCGGAGATTCAACGAATGAAGCACGGGGCCATCATCATCAACACTGCCCGCGGGGGATTGATTGATGACCATGCACTGGCCGAGGCAGTGCAGTACGGAAGGCTGGCCGGTGCCGGTCTGGATGTGGTGGAAGACGAGCCGCTTCCCGGAGATCACGTGCTTTTGAAAGACCCGAATATTATTGTGACCCCTCATGTGGCCGGTGGAACCGCCGATATCGGCGATATCATCATTCCCATGCTGGTAAAGGACATTCTAAGTTTTGCAGCCGGCAAGGAACCGGCACATGTGGTTAACCGAGAATATCTGGCGTAAGCTTCCTGCCCTCTCCCGGATTCCCTCAGGCAACGATCCGCCCTGCGAACGCTCCCGGAAAAGATTACGAGAAAAAGCTTTGCCGCGGGACCTCAAAATCCCGCGGCAAAGCTCCAAATGAAACCAGGCTTATTGGCGGACAGCTTTGGCTGTCCGCATTTTTTATCCCTCAAGGCTTTTTAAATACGCAGGTAAAGGAAGTTCCCTTGCTTTCTTCGCTTTCCACCTCCACACGGCCCTCGTGAAGCTCTGCCACATGCTTGACAATGGAAAGGCCCAGCCCCGTACCGCCGGTCTTTTTAGAGCGGGACTTATCCACCCTGTAAAAGCGCTCAAAAATCCGCCTTAAATGCTCCTCGGAGATTCCGATGCCCGTGTCCCGGACGCAAATGCGCACAGTCTGCACATCCTCGGACAGCTCCACTGTCACGCTGCCGCCCTCACGGTTATATTTGATGGCGTTATCCACCAGATTGTACAAAAGCTCGTCCGTCATGCGGAGATTGGCAGTCACGGACATATGCGGGTCCCCCAGCAGCTTCACCGCGATGCTTCGCTCTGCGGCTTTTTCTCCCAGGCTGTCGATCACTGCCTCCGCCGCGGAGTATAGGTTAAAGCGGGTAAATTCCCGGGGAACGCCCTCCTCGTCAAACTCAGAAAGGCGAATAATATCCTCAATCATGTCGATCAGGCGGCGCGCCTGCTTTTGAATTTTCCCTGCAAAGGGCCGCACGTCGGCGTCCTTTGCCGTGCCGTCGGCAATCAGTTCGGACAGGGCGGCAATGGCCGTGAGGGGCGTTTTCAGCTCGTGGGACACGTTGGCAGAGAACTCCTTGCGCTGGCGCTCCGAGGCATACCGTTCGGTCACGTCGATAAACAACACCACTGCGCCGTCAAGGGCTTCCCCGTCCAGAACGGGATTGAAATACACACTGTAAAACCGTCCGTCCAGCCGCAGGGAGGTTTCCCCCTTTTCTCCCGCCAGACAGGCGCTTGCCCGCTCCAGAAAAGCCGCGTCCCGGCAAAGCTCAATCAGACTTTTGCGAACCGCGTCCCGCGCGCCGAGAATCCGCAGGGCACTGTCGTTTGCCAGCAGTACGCGGCCTTCGGCGTTCAGCAGCAGGAGCCCTTCCCGCATGTTTCCGGTGATGGCCGTGATGGTGGCGGCGCGGCTTTCAATCTCCGCAAGCTGGAGCGACAGCTCCTGCTTCTGCGTCTCGATTTTTTCCATCAGGGGCAACAGCTCGTCATAGCCGGAGAGGTCCGGCGCGTCCAGATCAAGATTATTGATGGGAGCCACCAGTCTTCTGGTCAGTCTCCTTGCCACCACAAAGGAAAGGCACGCGGCTAAAATCAGGCACAAAAGAAGAACAGGGACAAACCGGAAAAGCAGCACGGCCAGACTGTCGGTGGTCAGCGCCAGACGCAGAATATTTCCGCCCTCCAGCCGCACGGCGTAGTAATAGGTTTTCTCGTCCAGCGTACCCGAAAGCCGCTGGTCCTCTCCGCTGCCCGTTTCCAGGGCCTCGGCCACCTCCGGGCGGTTCAGGTGGGATTCCATGGACTTCGGGTCGGCCATGTTATCAAACAGCACTGTCCCGCTTGGGTCGATCACGGAGACGCGCAGCGTTTGCAGCCCCTCCTTAATCTGGACGCCGAACTGGCCTGTGAGAATCGTCCCCCAAAGCGCGGCGAACACCACCACCGTCAGGATGATGAGCAGGCCCATATAGCGGAATATCCGTTTGTTCACAGCCTCACTCCCCAAGTTTATAGCCGACGTTCCGAACCGTTTTGATATGCTCCCCCGCGGGGCCAAGCTTTTGCCGCAGGGATTTGACGTGCACATCCACCGTCCGGCTCTCGCCCTTGTAATCGTAGCCCCACACCGCGTCCATCAGCCTATCCCGGCTTAAAACCAGCCCCGCATTCAAAAGCAGATAGCGCAGCAGTTCAAATTCCAGAAAGGTCAGGGCCACACCCTCGCTGTCCACCGTGACAGTGTGCCGCTCGTTATCCAGCATAAGATTTTCGTAGGTCAGCAGGCCCTTTTCCCGTTCGGCTGACGCGGCCCGGCGCAAAACCGCGTGAATGCGGGCAATCAGCTCTGTGACGCCAAAGGGCTTTGCGATATAGTCGTCCGCGCCAAAATTCAGGCCCCGCACCTTGTCCGCCTCGCCGCTTTTCGCCGTGAGCATGATGACGGGAATGCATTCGTACCGGGGGTGGTCCCGGAGCTTTTTCAAAATGGAAAGCCCGTCCTCCCCGGGAAGCATAATATCCAGCAGAATCATGTCCGGAAGGGAGGCACCCGCTAAAAGCGCCTCCCAAAAGCTGTCCCCGTCTTCAAAGCCGGTGCAGGCAAAGCCAGCGTTTTCCAGCGCGTAGGCCGTCAGCTCGCGGATATCCTCATCATCCTCCACAAGAAAGACCGTTTGCATGATTTACCCTTCCGATCCCGCGGCATCCTCGTGCTTTCCCGTGATGGAAAACACCACCCATTCCGCGATATTTGTGGCATGGTCGCCGATGCGCTCCAGATATTTCGCAATCATCAGCAAATCAATGGCCTGACTGCCGCTGGAGCTGTCGGCACTCATGAGCTTGATCAGGTCGCCCTTCACCGCGTCGAACAGCCGATCCACCACGTCGTCATCGGCGATCACCCGGTTTGCAAGCTCCAAATCCTTTTTTACAAAGGCGTCGATGCTCTCAGTGACCATTTTGGCGGTGGCCGCCGCCATCTGGGGAATGTGCTCGGGGGTTTTAACGTAGGGAGCCTGCGAGAGGAAAATGGAGATTTCGGCGATATCCGCCGCCTGATCGCCAATGCGCTCCATATCGGTAATCATCTTGAGCGCCGCGGAAATCAGCCGTAGATCCTTCGCCACCGGCTGCTGCTGAAGCAGCAGCTTGAGGCACATGGCCTCAATGTCCTTTTCCTGCTGGTCAATTTCCGTATCGGCCGCAATCGCCTTTTTCGCAAGAATCGTGTCCTGCTTTTTCAGCGCCTCGATGGAGGCGGCAATGGCCGTTTCCACCTGCATACCCATCTCAATGAGCATGGTGTTAAGGGTTTCCAGCTGCCGGTCAAATCTGCTGCGCATTATCCAAACCTCCCCGTAATGTAGTCTTCGCATCTCTGGTCTTTCGGCATGGAGAACACCTGCTCGGTTTCACCGTATTCAATCAGCTCGCCCAGCAGGAAAAACGCCGTCTTGTCGGAGATGCGGGTGGCCTGCTGCATGTTATGGGTGACAATCACCACGGTGTATTTCTTTTTCAGGTCCGCCATCAGCTCCTCGATTTTTGAGGTGGAGATAGGATCCAGCGCGGAGGTGGGCTCGTCCATCAGCAGAACTTCCGGCTCCACCGCCAGCGCCCGGGCGATGCACAGCCGCTGCTGCTGTCCCCCGGAAAGGGACAGGGCGCTTTTTTTCAGCCGATCCTTCGTTTCCTCCCAGATGGCCGCGTCCCGCAGGGCCTTTTCCACAATGCCGTCCAGCTTCAGCCGGGAGGTCACGCCGTGGGTCCGTGGGCCAAAGGCAATATTGTCGTAAATACTCATGGGAAAGGGGTTGGGCTTTTGAAACACCATGCCCACCCGCCGGCGCAGACGGTTCACGTCCTGCGTCGCATTGATATCCTCGCCGTCAAGCAACAGCTTTCCCGTAATACGGCAGCCCTCCACCAAATCGTTCATGCGGTTGAGGCACTTGAGCAGCGTGGATTTTCCGCAGCCGGAAGGGCCGATAAAGGCCGTAATCTCCTTCTCCTCAATGTCCATGTTGACGCCGTGAAGCGCTTTAAAGTCATTATACCATAACTGCACGTCTTCCAGTTGAAATTTTAACATGTTTCTCATCCCTTTGCGATTCTTTTTGCCAGCGCGGCCGACAGCGCGTTGATGCCCACCACCAGCACCAGCAGAACAACCGCCGTGGCGTAAGCCTGCCCGGTATACAGCCCCTCGCTGGAAAGAGCGTACATATGAATGGCCAGCGTCCGTCCGGAGGCCAGGAGGCTGTTGGGAATCTGGGCGACACTTCCCGCCGTGTAAATCAGGGCAGCGGTTTCACCCACGATGCGTCCCATGGCAAGAATCACTCCCGCCAGAATTCCCGGCGCGGCGGCAGGCAGCACGATTCGAAACACCGTGCGCAGCCGCCCGGCCCCAAGGCCGAAGGAGCCCTCCCGGTATGTGTCCGGCACGGCCTTCAGGCTCTCCTCCGCCGTGCGCATAATCAGAGGCAAAATCATAATGGAGAGGGTTAAGGTGCCCGCCAGCAGCGAATATCCCCAGCCAAGCCACGACACGAAGAACAACGAACCGAACAGGCCGTATACAATGGAGGGAATGCCCGAAAGTGTCTCGGCCGTCACCCGCACCAGCCGCACCAGACGGCTGCCCCGCTTTGCGTATTCCACCAGATAGATGGCGGTGAACAGCCCCAGAGGCGCGGCAATGAGCAAGGAGAGCAACACCATAAACACCGTTGTAACCAGCGCGGGCAGAAGGGAAACGTTTTCCGTGTTGTACTTCAACGCAAATAGGGACGGCCGGAGATACGGAATCCCGTTGACCAGAATGTGCCCGATGAGAAACAGCAACGCGCCGAAAGTGAATATGGCCGCCAGCCATGGAAAGAAGCGAAAAACGGCATCCTCAATCCTGCGGGTAAGCCTGCGAAAAAAGGCCATAGTGCGGCGCACCATTTGGCGAAGCGGGGAGCCGACCTTATAGAACAGGTTAATCAGGGTATATCTCATTTCTCACCCCTCCCCCGCAGCGCCGAGAACGACAGGTTGATCAGCAGTATGAAGACAAACAGAACAACACCGGTGGCGATCAGCGCTTCCCGGTGCAGCCCCTCGGCATAGCCCATTTCAAGCACAATATTGGCTGTCAGGGTACGGATGCCCTTTAAAATGCCTGCGGGCATGCGGGCCTGATTGCCCGCCACCATAATGACCGCCATCGTCTCGCCGATGGCGCGGCCGATGCCCAGCACCACCCCCGCCAGCACGCCGGACTTTGCGGCAGGCAGCAGCACGCGGAACACCGCTCTCTGGTGGTTCGCGCCCAGTGCCACGGCTCCGTCATACAGCTCCTCCGGTACGGCGCGGATGGCACTCTCCGTGATGCCGATGACGGTGGGCAGGATCATCAACCCCAGCAACACGGAGGCAGACAGGATGCTTTTGCCATTTCCGCCAAACAGCTCCCGCACTAGGGGAACAACGGTCACCATTCCAAAAAAGCCATAGATGACCGACGGGATGCCCGCCAGAAGATCCACCGCAGGCTTTAAAACTCTGTAAATCGGCCTGGGGCAGATTCTGGCCATAAACACGGCGGTAAAAATTCCGATGGGCACGCCAATGGCGACCGCTCCCGCCGTTACGTAGATGCTGCCCAGAATCATGGGGAAAATGCCGAAGACGGGGGGAGTGTCGCTGGGCGACCACTCCCTCCCCAGTATAAACTCCGGCAAGCCAATTTTTCCAATGGCCGGTATTCCGTTGGCGAACAGGAACAGGCAGATCAGCGCCACGGCCAGAATGCTGGTCAGGGCCGACACCATGAATACTGCCCGCATGAGGCTTTCCCTCAAACGCTGCCCTTTCATTTTACGTTATCCCAGGAGGTGGTTTCTCCGGTGAAGATGCTCTGCACCTGCGCGCTGGTCATGTTGTCGGCGGGATTTTCCTGATTCACCACCACAGCGATGCCGTCCAGCGCGATAGAGATGCCGGTAAGCTTCTCCAGCTCGGCGGGCTTCAGCTCGCGGCTGGCCATGCCGATGTCGCACACGCCCTCCATAGCGGCGGTCATTCCGGCCGTGGAGTCCGTCATTTGAATCTCAATCTCCGCGCCCGAGTTGATGGCAAGATAGGCTTCCTTTAGCTTTTCCATCACCGGTGTGACAGAGGAGGAGCCGGCCACGGTGATCTTGCCGGAAGGCTTTGTTCCCGCATAGGCAGACGCGTTTGCATCGATGGCGATATAGCTGCCGGAAACAACCTGCTGACCCTCCGCGGAGAGAATGAAGTCAATAAAATCCTTGGCAAGTCCGGTGGCTTCACCGTTGGTTGCGATGTTAAAGGGTCTTGCGATAGAATATGTGCCGTTTTTCACATTTTCGGCGCTGGCTACCGTACCGTCGATGGACAGAGCCTTCACCGAGTCGTTCAGGGACCCCAGAGAAACGTAGCCGATGGCGGCGGGGTCGCCCGCCACATTGCCCAGCATCACGTCGGTCTTGTTGGCAATGACGGCTTCCTTGGTGGTCATATCCTTTTTGGTGCCGTCCTCGCCCTTCACCTCGATGCCAAAGAGCTCAATGAACGCGCCTCTCGTTCCGCTGCCGTCTTCACGGGAAACCACGGTGATTTCACCAAGGGACTCTTTCGCGTTGTCCGTGGCGGGCGTACTGCCGCCATCGGTTTTCGCAGGCTGTCCACCGCAGCCCGCCAGGCTGACCGCCGCGAGGGCCGCCGCAAGAAACATGGTAATCGTTCTTTTCATCTGTCTTTCCTCCATATTGCGTATTCTTGATTGTTAGTCTTTGTGAGTACAGCCTAAGCATACATAGCGGGAGTTAAAAGCAAATGCGGCGTTATGTAAAAACTATGTAAAACCCCGCTTTTTCTTAAAATAAAAAATGGGGCGTGTCCGTATTCGGTTTTGCAGATAAAATAGGCCTGCGGGTCTAGCCCTATGCAGGGACAAGGTTTGCCGGTTTACATGCTGCGGAGCTCACAGGAAAGCCGCCCGCCCCAAATTTGGGGCGGGCGGCTGTTTATGGCTTTTCCATTCCGCAGGGGTGTGCCATCCGGGCGGCGGCACGGTCGCCAATAACCGCGCCGTACAGCCGATAGCCGCCGGAGAAATTAGTGCAGTCATAGCCGCTCTGGCTCAGAATCCGACAGGCGAGATAGCTCCTGAGCCCGGTCTGGCACATAACATACACAGGCTTATCGCGCCGAAGCTCTCCCATCCGCTGCCGCAGCTCATCCACCGGAAGGTTGATAAAGCCCTCCGCGTGCCCGCTGGCGTATTCCTCCGCCGTGCGGGTATCCAGCAGGGTCACGCTGCCGTCCCTTGGCAGTGCGTCCACCTCATCCCAGTGAAACTGCTTTACCGTGCCCCTTGCCAGATTGTCAACCACAAAGCCTGCCATATTGACCGGGTCCTTGGCGGAGGAATAGGGCGGCGCATAGGCAAGGTCCAGGTCTTTCAATTGCAGCGCCGTCAGCCCAGCGTGCATAGCGGTGGCCAGCACGTCAATGCGTTTGTCAACGCCGTCACAGCCCACGATCTGGGCACCCAGCAGCCGATAGGTTTCCTTTTCAAACACCACCTTCACGGTCATCACCGTACCCCCGGGGTAATACCCCGCGTGGTTCAGCGGAGAGAGCACCACCTTGTCACAGTCAATCCCGGCCTTTTTTGCCGTTCGCTCGTTGATGCCGGTTACTGCCGCCGTCAAACCAAACAGCTTGAGGACGGAGGAGCTCTGCGCGCCCAAATACCGGCTGTCCCCGCCGCAGATATTGTCCGCCGCAATGCGGCCCTGCTTGTTGGCGGGACCCGCCAGAGAGATCACCGCGTGTTCTCCCGTGATGTACTGCTTCACCTGCACCGCGTCACCCACGGCATAGATCCCCGGGACGGAAGTCTCCATCCGGTCGTTTACCGCGATGCTGTCCTTCATTCCCAGCTCTAGCCCCGCGTCCCTTGCAAGGCGGGTGTCCGGGGTCACGCCGATGGCCAGCACCACCATGTCCGCAAGAAGCGGCTCCTCCCCCTTCAGCAGCACGTTTACACCGCCGTCCGCTTCCGAAAAGCCCTCCACGGTCTGCCCCAACAGCAGCTTCACGCCCCTTTTGCGCAGCTCCGCGTGGAGAAACGCCGCCATATCCTCATCCAGCGGATTGAGCACCTGCTTTGGCCTCTGGACAAGGGTCACGTCCATCCCCAGCTCCCGCAGATTTTCCGCCAGCTCCAAACTGATGAAGCCGCCGCCGCAGAGAATCACGGATTTGGGAACCTCCCGCTCCACAAACTCCCGGATACGCAGCGTATCCTCCACAGTGCGCAGGATAAACAGCTTGCGCAGGCCCACGCCGGGAAGCTCCGGCCGGGTGGGCTTTGCGCCGGGGGCCAGAAGCAGCTTGTCGTAAGATTCCTCGAATTCCTCTCCGCTTTCCAGCTTGCGGACGGAGACGGTTTTGCGCTCCGGATGAATCGCAGTTACCTCATGGCGTACCCGCATATCCACCCGGAACCGGGCCAAAAAGCTCTCAGGGGTTTGCAGCGTCAGCTCCTCCGGGTCATCGATGATTCCGCCCACGTAGTAGGGCAGGCCGCAGTTGGCATAGGACACATAGCCGGACCGTTCAAACACCACGATTTCGGCCTGTTCATCCAGACGGCGGATGCGGGCCGCAGCTGTGGCCCCGCCCGCCACGCCGCCGATAATTACAACCTTCATGGGCTTACCGTTCCACCGTTCCCCGGTAGCTGTTGATACCGCCGATATTGGTGAGATTTGCATAGCCCATGTGCTGGAGGGCAGGAATGGCCTGACGGCTGCGCGCCCCGCTGAGACAGTATACAAACAACGGCGTTTCGTGGTCCTTTACTTCCCTTGCCGTCATGCGCAGCTGGTCCAGCGGAATGTTTTTGCTGCCAGGAATCCGGCCTGCGGCATATTCCTCCCGGGTGCGCACGTCCAGCAGAACCGCGTTGGGCGTGGAGTGAAACTGCTGTACGCCGGTATTGATGTCCGGCATTTTCAAAAAATCAAAAAATCCCATCACACTTCTCCTTTACAGCATGGAAAGAATCTGGCTCTTGGGCCGGGCGCCGATCATCTGGTTGACCACCTTGCCCTCCTTCACCATCACCAGCGTGGGAATGCTCATGATTTGGAAGGCGGAGGCCAGCTCCTGCTGTTCGTCTATGTTGATTTTTCCAATTTTCAGGTCGCCTCGCTCACTTGCAATTTCGTCCACAATAGGGCTTACCATGCGGCAGGGGCCGCACCAGGTGGCCCAGAAGTCCAACAGAACGGGCTTATCGCTTCGGACGACTTCCTCCTGGAAGTTATTTTTCGTAATATTCATGACTGACATATTTGTTTCCCCCTATGTTTTTTATTATGGTGTCATCATAGCAGGTTTCTTAATCCCTTTCAGTGATTAAATCACTTTCCCAAAAACGCTCTGCCCCACAGTGGCCCCGGCCCCAAAAGCGCACTTCGCGCCCCGCCCAATAGGGGCGGGGCGCGGTCGCTATTATTTTTAAATGCGACGGGGTCAAATCCCCATGAGCTGCCGCTTTTTTTCGTCAAAATTTTGCTGGGAAATGGTGCCGTCCTTCATCAGTCCCTTGTCTTTTCTGATTTCCCCAATTGCATTGGCAGGGGATGCGGGGACGGCCTGCGTTTCCTGCGCCGCGCCGGGCCCGGCGGACCGCTCGGCTGCGTCCGGGAAAGACACCGCCTGGAGCGCAGCCACCAGCTTTTCAATTTCCTCCACGCTGTGCTGGTAATCGCACAGATAGTCGCTCACATCGGGGAGCTCGTTTGAAAATCGCGGGCCGTCCATGTCGCATCTCAGGACCGACCAATAGGGATGCTCGAAATGCAGTTCCACATGAAACGCCCGAAAGGGCTCCTGCATATTAAAATACTGCGTATGCGCCGATCCGTTTTCCTTCCCGTCGTCCATCCGGTCAGGGGTGCAGGCCATCTGCTTATTTATGATGAATTGAGCAACCTGCGGCGCCAACGCCATGGCACGCCCGGGCACAGTGCTGGGATACCGCAAAATGCCGGTCGCCGAGCCTTCAAACAGGGGTACTCTGTCTTCCTTAATCACAAAGGACTTAAGCTGATCGGCCTCAAAAACAGTCTTGTCGGGGACCTCGCTGATGCAGAACAGCTTATTTTTAAAATCGAAAATCACCTTGGGGTCCCATAGGCCGAAGTCAATCCGCTGGTCAATCAAGAACTGGTCCTTCAATAGCTGATTCTGCTCGTAAAACATCAAATATTCCCGAAAATCATGCATTGACAGATTGATTTGCCTCTCCGGGTCGATATCCAGCTTGCCATGACAGGCGTTGCACACGTACTCCCCCTCAATTTTCCACGGAAAAATCAGCGGAATTTTACTCCCACAGATGGGGCAAGGGGGCCTTTTAGAAAATAAGACCATATTCATTTCCTCCGTATGTAATTAATAATTATCTTGTCCCGCCACCCGAACTGCCGCCGATGGAATCGCCGCCCCCGCCAAGGGAGGCTAACCCACCTCCGCCGCCCCCACGTCTTTCCTGCTCTCGCTGCTGCTCGGCTCTTTTCATCGTCGTGTAAAGCAAATAGTGGCAGGAATAAGCGGCGGTCATGCTTTGGCTGTACTCGGTCAACTGGTCGGAAATCTGCGGATAGAGCGCTTTCATCTGCTCGGCCACCCGATCAGCAATGCCAAACAGCATGGCATAGGTCAAAAGCTCCCGCCAAATCGGGATTTCTCCAACGCCCCGTTCTGCCACCAGTGAAAAATCCGTCAAATATCGTTTCAAACCCAGCAGCTCGCCCAGCTCCCGCTCCCCGGCGGGCGTCAGATCGGTGAGCTTGCCGGGCATGACCCACCGTTTCAGGCAGTGCTTTTCATTTAGATAGGCTTCGCCCGCGGCGGCGCATTTTTGCAGGTAGGCCCGCAGAAGCTTGTCATTCCGGTCCGCAAATCGCGTGAGCTCCTTGGCCTGTAAAACAGCGTCCACCCCGGCGGCGCTTTCCAGCATCGTATAGAGATACTCATCATACTCGTTCATGACGTCATGCCTGCCGCCCGCGAGCCGCAGGCTGACCGTTTCTTTCGTCTTGCCCACGAAGCCGACCTCCTGCGTTTCCAAAGGAGCCAGGCAGCCAAGCTGAATCAGGCGCAGCATTCCCGTGGCGAGAATCGCGCCGTCCTCGCACGCGTCAAACCGTCTCCCCATTGCATAGGCGGCGTTTAGATTTCCCCCGTTGGGAATGTCCCGGAAATAGCCGAATCGCTCTGCAAATTGGTTCAGCTTTTTTGCCCTGCCCTTTTTACTGCGGCGGCGGAAAAATACCACAAGCACAATAGGTACCCACACGAGAATCGCGAAGCCTAAAAGCATGTCAAAGAGAGCGCCATTCTCGCCACCAGAAACAGAAGCATAATCGCTGCCCTCAAGCGCCGTCTGTTTGACCGCTTCAAAGCCGCCTGATTCCTTCCGCGCAGGGGACAATATCCCCTTTTTAAGAGAAAACGGCACCGTCACATGGTTTTCTGGATAGAGCGAACTTTCCGTATAGGCAAAGATGGCGCCGTCTGAAAACTTCACCTGTCCCCGATATCCAAAGCCCCAGATATCCGCAATTTTATCTGTGATGGGGGTACGGTCGGCCAGCGGGATTTCAACTCTCACATTTGTGGGAGTGGTATTCATTCCGTCGTTTACAAATCCAAAGCTGCCCCCATCCCGGTCACTGTATGCACCCCCTGCATCCGAAACCTGCAAGCCACTGATTGTGAGATACTCAGGCGCATTCATGGGAATATAGTGTTCCGTTCCCTCATGGGACTTGCCTTCCCATACCTGCGTCACCTGCATGGAGCCAGCCTCATCAATAACCGCCTGAACATCCATGGTATTCACCTGATTTGCCGCTGACGCGGGAGCCAGGCAGGCCTCTGACATGCCAAGGCATAAAAGCAGCGTGCATACTGTTTTTCGCATAAGGAACCTCATTTCATACCGGGTATTTCCGCCTGATGGCTTGATAAACGCGCCTTCATCCCGCGGCCCGCCTGCGGTCGTTGCTATTGCTCAGCTTTTACAGTGGACATTACAAGTTTGATGTTGTCCTCCGAAATGCTGCCGGAATCGGCGGCATCCGATGAGCCGGGAATGCCTGACGAGGCTGTGGCATCAGGCTTATCAGCAGAATTTACGCTTTCTCCGCAGGCTGCAAGGCTCAGCGCCATTATAAGTACCGGTCCCCTTTTCATTTCAAATTCTCCGCTTTCTTCCGGGTCCTGTATTTTAGATTGCTTTCCGGCACCCAATTTATCAAATATTTGCCAACAAAACCAATCGGCGCACGAAACATGATTTTTTTGACATGAATCATCGTTTCAGAAATTTGATTTTTATGGTAGAATCAGTTTGGAAAAGTAGAATTGCGCAGGAAAAGAGGGATGCTTATGCTGCAAATTTCGATCTGTGACGACAACCTCGACGAGCTGACCAATATGGTCCGGCTGATTAACCTGTACAGCGCATCCAAAAATTTAAGCTGTGAGCATGCCGTTTTTCCAAACGGATTTGAGCTGGTTTCGGCTCTTGAAAAGGGCAAACGGTTTGATATATATTGCCTGGATATTATTATGCCGGGCTTTACAGGCATTGATGTAGCAAAGGAAATCCGCGCATTTGACAAAACCGCCCCCATTTTGTTTTTTACCTCGTCGCCTGAATTTGCCTTGGAGAGCTACTCGGTGAAAGCCATTAATTATGTTCTCAAGCCCATCTCAAAGGAAAAACTGTTTTTCACCTTTGACGAACTGCTGGAGCAGTTGCATTCGAAAAAAGAAGAGGACTCGGTGATTGTAAAGAGCAGCGAGGGGCTTCAAAAAATATTGATCTCCAATCTGGCCTTTGCAGAGGTCCTCGGCAGAAGCGTGCTTTATCACCTGCGCTCTGGCAGGGTCGTCGAATGCACGGAGCCTTTTTCCGCCGTCTGCGATAAGCTGCTGAGGCATACATGCTTTATAAAGCCCCATCGCTCCTATCTCGTGAATATGCAATACATCGATACCGTTGAAAATCATCGGTTAACCTTGCAGTCCCTTTCCTCTGTTCCCATTGCCCAAGGAAAGGCCCGGGAAATCAGGCAGCAGTATCTGTCCTATCAAATGGAGCGAGAATAAGGAAATGGGGGCGTGTTTTAACATGGTGGTAACGGTCATAGGACTTCTCCGCTTTGGATTTTCCCTGGTCTTTGGCATCACGGTGTCGAGTCTTTTTGCGGGGATATCGCCCACAAGGGAAAACAGGCGCTCCACGGTGTTTCTCTGCGTTCTCTTTCTTGTTTGCCAAACGGCCAGCTGGTGGCTTTTTGGCCTGGATTTAACGTCAAAGCTGTATCCGGTGATCATTCACCTGCCCTTGATCGTGATATTCTCCCTGTACTATAAGCGCCCCTGGCTTATATCCGCCGCCAGCGTGCTTTCCGGCTATCTTTGCTGTCAGACGCCGCGCTGGGCGGGCTTCCTTGCAGGCGCCATCTTGAAAAGCAGGCTTGCAGACCACATTTTTTATATTGCCGCGATATTCCTGTTTTACTATTTTCTGAAAACGTATGTAGCCGGATCCGTTCGCCAGCTCATGGAAAAATCCTGCAAATCCTGCCTGCTTTTAGGCGGCGTTCCCCTTTTTTACTATCTGTTCGACTATATCACCACCATCTATACCGACGTGCTTTACAGCGGTGCGGAATGGGCGGTGCAGTTTATGCCCTCGATGATTTCCATTTTCTATTTTGTGTTTGTCATTCTCTACTACGCCGAGACGCAAAAGCAGGCGGCCCTGCAAAGGGAGCGGGACATGCTGGACGCCCAGTTTCGGGTGGCACAGACGGAATTTGCCTCGCTGCGGCAGCTTCAAAACAATGCCGCCGCCT
The DNA here is from genome assembly GCF_041020825.1 of Oscillibacter sp. GMB15532. Taxonomy (NCBI): domain Bacteria; kingdom Bacillati; phylum Bacillota; class Clostridia; order Eubacteriales; family Oscillospiraceae; genus Oscillibacter; species Oscillibacter sp. GMB15532. The sequence continues at coordinate 46,319 of NZ_JBEVTO010000004.1, read as the reverse complement.
ATCGGCACGACATGCGCCACCATTTCTCCCTTTTACAAGGGTTGGCCGCTGAGGAACACATCGAAGAAATCAAAGAATATCTCAGGACCGCTCAATCCGATATGGATGCCATTACGCCCACCCGCTTTTGTGAAAACGAAACCGTCAACCTGATTTTATCCGCCTTTGCTGCCAGAGCGGCCCATGCGGAGATTCTGCTGACGGTGGAGGCACATCTGCCCGATGCGCTTCCCTTCAGTGACACAGAGCTTTGCTCCCTCCTGTCAAACGCCTTGGAAAACGCCGTCCTAGCCTGCGAAAGCATTTCCGAGTGCGGCAAGCGCCGTATCAGCCTGCGGATATATTCCAAAAACACAAAGCTGTGCATCGACATCCGCAACAGCTATCAAACAGAGCCGGTTTTTTATGAAAGCCTGCCTGTTGCAAAAGAGCAGGGGCACGGCTTCGGCACAAAAAGCATGGTACATATCGTGGAAAAGCATGGCGGTGTATTTCAGTTTTCCGTCAAGGATGGATGGTTTATCTTTCAGGCAACTGCATGAGCATTTAGGGGCATGGCGTTTCGCCCATCAATGCACACGGGTGCAAAAAGCAACAGGCACTCACCGACGATCCGTTCGGTGAGTGCCTGTTTTTTCAGCAGCGTTTGATTACCACTGCCGTCCCCATGCCGCCGCCGACACAAAGTGTCGCCAGTCCATAGGTCCGCGTTCTTTTTTTCAGCTCATGCATTAATGTAACAAGAATGCGGGCGCCGGAGGCAGCCACCGGGTGGCCCAGTGCGATGGCGCCGCCATTGACGTTGGTTTTCTCCAAAATTTCTTCCTCAGTCATGCCGTAATGGGCGCTCCATTCTCTGATGCAGCCCACCGACTGGGCGGCAAAGGCTTCGTTCAACTCTATCAGGTCCACGTCCCGCAGACTTATCCCCGCCTGCTCCAACGCTTTTATGACGGCCTTCACCGGGCCAAGCCCCATAATCGCCGGGTCGATGCCAACCGTGGCAGAAGAAACAATTTCTGCAATGGGCTTCCAGCCGTTTTTCTCCACCGCGTCCCCGCTTGCCAGCAGAATTGCAGCCGCGCCATCGTTCAACTGACAGGCGTTTCCCGCTGTGACGGTGCCGCCCTCTTCCTTTTTCTTAAAGGCGGGGCGCATCTTACTCAGCGTCTCATACGCGGTATCGGGCGTGTTACTCTCGTCCGTGTCAAATACATATTCCCTGCCCCGGTGATCCTGATAGCGGATGGGCACAATCTCCTCTTTAAAGCGTCCGGATTCAATGGCCCGCTGCGCGAGTCCTTGCGAGCGCACGGCAAAGCGGTCCTGCTCCTCCCGAGTCACGCCCTTTTTTGCGGCAACATTTTCCGCCGTCATGCCCATGAGATAGCCGTTGAACTGATCAATCAGGCCGTCGCAGTAAAGGGAATCCTGCACACTCACGGCGGCATTTCCCATTTTCACGCCCTTGCGCACCTTGTCGGTGAGAATAAACGGAACCTGCGACATGTTTTCCACCCCACCGCACAGCACGAGTTCTTCCCCCGCCTGAATGGCGTTGTATCCGAAAATCAGTGCCTTCAAACCGCTTCCGCACTGCATGTTCACCGTTGTGGCCGGTACAAAATCAGGGATGCCGGCTTCAAGCTGCGCCCGCCGGGCGATAGACGGCCCCTGCCCTGCGGAATGCTGATGGGCAATGATCACCTCATCAATGTCCCCTTTCTCCACGCCGGTTTCTTCTACCAAGGCCCGTATCACCTGTGCAGTCATGTCGCCGGGCTTTACAGTGGAAAGGCTTCCCAGGAATTTTCCGATGGCGGTGCGCTTGCCGCCGATGATATATACCTTTCGCATAAATCTCCTCCTAATCAAGTAAAACAGGAAAGACGGGCGCGTATCGCGCCCGTCTTCTCCAAGACCGCTCAGTCGTTAAACACGCCGACCTTCTTCAGCGCGTGAACGGACTTCCAGCCCTCGCTCAAAGGCTCCTTGAAGCAGTCGGCCAGTTCCTCGGCAGACCGCAGCGTCATCATTTCAGGCACTTTCCCGGCGGGATAGGCCGCCAAAACCTCGTCCATCAGCAGCGTGATGTATTCGCAAATACAGGCCACAGGGCGCTTGGCCTTTTCTGCGGTGGCCCGCCGGGGATACCCCACAACACCCTCGGGCGTGCCGAAGCACTCCATGGCGTTGTTGCCCTGCACCTCCACCCAGGAGTGGGGGCGGCGATAGGCATCGCAGGCGGTGTCATAGTGACCCGCCAGCATCAGGCTCTTGGGCTCGGTATCCACGGCGTTTGTAAGGTCCAGCATCTCCGGGAAAAGCAGCATGCCCACGGAAGTCTCGGATTCGTCCGCATGGACGAACTGGGAGGAAACAAAATCGTCCTTATTGGGTTGGGCATAAAAGAACTCACGGACAACGCGGTGCCAGTCCACCAGCGTGACAAACGCGGGAAGCTGGAATCGCTTGAAGAACTCCTGAATGGCGGCCTCAATCATCCAGTGATGTCCGTGGTTGTTGACGAGAATAATTTTGCGGAAGCCGTCGTCCCAAAGGCCCAGCATGGTGTAAATCAGCATTTCCTGCACGGTCTGCTGAGGGATGATCACGGTGCCCGCCATACCCACATGATGATAGGGATGCCCACCGTAGTTCAGGGGCGGGAAGGCCAGCGCCACCTCGCGTCCATCCCTGATAGACTTCCGCTTTACGCCCTCGCAGATTTGGCTGACCATGAAGGTATCCAAGCCGCTGTTAGCGTGCAGGCCGTGGTTCTCCGTGCAGCCGATAGGTACAATGACCACGTCGTTCTTTTTGCGCAGCTCGCAGACCTTGGAGCGGGGCGTATTCTGGATATAGGTTCCCGCCGTGCCGAAGCCGGAGGGCGCGGGAATACCGTATTCCGCTGTCAGGATGCGGTCAATCTCGGACATGGGCGCATCCCAGATGCGCTTTTTCAGGCGGCCAACCGTGGTGTCCTCGAACACAATTTCAGGAAGCTCTGTGGTGAGCCATTTGCCCTGGGGATTCAGATTTCCAGTGGTAGACATAGGTGTTTCCTCCGTTATATTAAAATTTGATAAGAGTTTTCAGGTTAAACCCGACTCTTTTATCCAGACTTTCAAACATGACCGGAGCCTCCTCCAGCGTGCATTCACCGGTAACAAGGGTTTCGAGGTTGATTTTTCCGGTGCACGCAAGCGAAATCACCTCCGTAAACTCCCGGGCGGTTGCGTTGCGGCTGCCGTAAATCTCCAGCTCCTTTTTCTCAATGATGTTAAAAATCAGCTCCGTGGGTCTGCTTGTAATTCCAACCTCCACCACGCGGCCGCGATGAGCCGCGGCCTCAATACAGTTGAGCATGGTGGAGGGCTGTCCCGCCGCTTCGATGGCAACGTCAAAGCCGTCTCCATTGGTGAGTGCGTCCACCTTTTCGCGGAAGGTGGACTGATCATTATTGAAAATCACCCCGTCCGCACCCAACTGTTGCGCAAGCTCCAGCTTTTTTTCCGAGACATTGCAGACATAGACCTCCGCGCCCAATTGCTTTGCCGCCAGCAAGGCACCCATTCCAATGGTCCCCGCACCTACAATCAGAACCCGGTCGCCGGGTGTGACCCTTCCCCGCTTGACCGCGTGATAGCTGATGCAAAACGGCTCAACCAACGCCAAGGCTCTCGGTCCCAGTCCGTTTCCGGAATAAAGCCGTTCTATCGGCATCGTGATATATTCGGAAAAGCCCCCCTCACGAGCAAGGCCCATGGTTTGGTTTTCCATGCAGCAATTGACATAGCCGCGTCGGCAGGAATAGCATTTTCCGCAGTTAAAATAGGGATTCAGCGTCACCAGCATGCCGGGCGCAAGCCCCTGCGCATTCCTGCCGATTTCCAATATTTCCGCCGCAATTTCATGACCGGGAATTTGGGGGTATGTGGCGTAATCATTCATGCTGCCGCGGTATAATCCCAGATCGCTGCCGCAAATACCGCCGTAAAGCACCTTCAGCAGCGCCTCCCCCTCTGCCGGAGCAGGCACTTCGCGCTCAAAAATCCGCATCTGATGGGGAGCTGTTACCTGTAAGCATTTCACGCCTTAACACCTCCTTTTCTCATAGTTTCTTTTCTCCAGTCTCAAAACGTCAGACCCATTGCTTCCTCTCGGAATATCCGCGGGTCCATGGTTTTAAGGTCGTGTGCAATCAGCGGTGCAAACTCCATCTGTCCCAGCACATCCCGTTCAAGGTCAACGCCCGGCGCAATTTCCGTGAGCATCAGTCCCCCGGGCGTCAGCTTTAAAACCGCCCGCTCTGTTACAAACAGGATATTTCTCCTGTCTTTGGCTGCAATTTCGCCATTGAAGGTAATCTGCTGCAAGGACTGAATGAACTTTTTGGAGCTTCCCTCTTTCCTAATGACCAACTCACCCGCCTCGGAGATTCTGGTTTCCAGTCCCTTTGCGGTAAAAGTGCCGCAAAGGACCATGTTTTTAACGTTTTGGGAAATGTCGATGAAGCCGCCGCAGCCGGTCACCATTGTGCCAAAGCGGGATACGTTAATGTTTCCTCTGTCGTCGCACTGGGCAAGCCCCAAAAACGACATGTCCAGACCGCCGCCGTCAATAAAATCAAACATATAGGGCTGGTCGATAATCGCGTCAGGACAGATGCACGAGCCGAAATTCATATCGCCCAGGGCAACGCCGCCGATGGCCCCGCTTTCGATGATGGAGGTAAAGCGCCCACTTTGTCCTTCCTCATTTAAAACGGCCATCACCGTTTCGGGGATGCCAATTCCGAAGTTCACCACCTGCATCTTCCTGTCAAGGCACATGGCCGCCCTCCGTCCGATGATTTTGCGAATCCCCATCGGCGTGCGCACCGCCGTTCCCTCTACAACAATGTCGCTGCGGGTAAAACGGGGGTCAAAATATGTGCCGTAGTTTTGCCGATGATATTCCTCCGGCTTCGTGGTCACCACAATGTAGTCCACCAGAATGTGGGGAATCCGCACATTCTGGGGCAGGATTGCGCCTTTTTTTACCACCTTCTCCACCTGCACGATGACGATGCCGCCATGATTTTTCGCAGCGGTGGCAATGGAGATTCCCTCCAGTGTCAGCGGCTCATTTTCAAAGGAGATGTTGCCCTGCTCATCGGCTGTGGTGCCGCGAATCATTGCAACCGTCACCGGTGGAACATGGTAGCTGAGATACGCCTCGCCGTCGATTTCCACCTTATCCACCATGGTCCCCGTCGTAATGCCGTTGACCCTGGCGCCGTCCAAATCGGGGTCCACAAAGGTTCCAAGCCCCACCTTGGTAATCAGCCGCGGGCGCATAGCCGCACTTTCGCGATAGAGATGGGAGAGGATGCCCTGCGGAATATTAAATGCCTCGATTCTTTCCTGCTCCACCATGGCGCCAAGCTTTGGAATTCTTGCAAAGTGGCCGCCAATCAGCCGCTTTACCAGTCCCTCGTGGGCAAGGTGATTGTTTCCTGCGTCCCTGCCGTCTCCGACGCCGCCGGTATGCAGCAGCGTCAACTCTCTGGGGTGTCCCTCCGCGAGGAAACGGGTTTCAATGGCAACATTGATTTCCTCCGCCGAGCCGATTCCCAGAAAACCGCCAATCCCCACATAGGCCCCGTCGGGGATTGCTCCGGCGGCTTGCTCAGCCGATACAAATTTTTCATTCAGCATGGATGTACCGCCTTACAGCCGCAGGCCACCGTTTACGCAAACCACCTGCCCGTTAATGAAGGACGCTTCTTCGCTGGCAAGGAACAGCGCCGTGTTGGCAACCTCAACGGGCTGGCACATACGCCTGAGCGGCGTGCGGGCAATCAGGGGGTCCAAAATCTTTGCCGGAATGGTCTTTGCCATTTCGGTTTCAATGTTATCGGGCGCCAAAACATTGCAGCGGATCTGCTCCCCGTGGAGATTCAGCTCCTTTGCCCACGAGTAGGTCATTCCAATCAGGCCCGCCTTTGTGGCGGCATAGTTGGTTTGGCCGATGTTGCCGTAAACGCCGCTGCCGGAGGAGATGGAGAGAATACAGCCCGTCTTTTGCTCCCGCATAAAGAGAACGAGGGCCTGCGTAATATTGAAGGTCCCCTTCAAATTCACATTAATGACCGCATCCCACTGCTCCTCCGTCATTTTATAAAGCATCGCGTCTCTGGTAATAGCAGCGTTATTGATAAGGACGTCCACATGACCAAACTCCTCTCTCACCTGCAAAGCAAAGGCTGCGAGAGCCGCGCGGTCGGTAATGCTCAGCTTCACCGGGCGCACCAGCGGATGCTTGTAGCCGCCCTCCGCCATGTCGACGGAGTAAATCATCTCGGGGTTTTCCTGCGCGAAGCGCTGGCACATGCAGTAGCCAACGCCTCTTGCGCCGCCGGTAATTACAACAACTTTTCCTTTTAACCTGTCCATAATGGCCATGTCCTTTCCAAGTCCGTGCTTTAAGCCATCATGTTCGGAAAGAACATAACCAACGGCTCGCAGTAGGTAATAATTAAGAGCGCAAAAACAGAGGCAATAATATAGTTCAGCAGGTGCCTGTTGATCACCATGTCCACCTTGTCGCGGGTAAGCCCCACCGCAACGTACAGATTTACCCCCAGAGGCGGTGTTGCGCAGCCGATTGCCAGGTTTACGCACACGATGATGCCGAAATGAATGGGATTGATGCCAAATGCCGCAACCGCCGGAAGCAGCACCGGCGCAATAATCAAGATCGCCGCCGTAGTTTCAAGGAAGCAGCCCACAATCAGCAGCATAATGTTCACCAACAGAAGGAATACATACTTGTTCCCGGCCACACTGATCAGCACAGCCGCCACCTTGGCCGGAATCTGCTCGCGGGTCATGACCATACCGAAAATACCGGCGCAGGCAATGATGATCATGACCATGGCCGAGGAGGACGCGGAGTCAATAAGCACCTTCTTCAAGTCTTCAACCTTCAGCTCCCGGTAAAAGAAGATACCGACAATCAGCCCGTAAATGCAGGCGATGGCTGCGGACTCGGTGGGTGTAAAAATCCCGGTATAAATGCCGCCAAGGATAATGACCGGCATTAAAAACGCGCCAATGCCACGAACGAAGGTCCGTCCCACCCGGCGAACGCTGAAAGGAATCCGAGTGATTTCCGCCTTATGCTTTACGCCGTAGCTCACCGCAATCACCATCATGCAAATACCCAGCGCAACGCCGGGAAGAATGCCTCCCATAAACATGGAGCCGATGGACACATCCGTACAGGACGAATAGGTGATCATAATCGTGCTGGGCGGAATAATTGTTCCCAGCAGCCCGGCCACCGCAATGGTGGACAGCGCAAATTTTTTGGAATAGCCGTTTTCAATCAGCGCAGGCACCAAAATGCCGCCGATGGCCGCCGTGGTCGCCGTGGGCGAGCCGGAGAGCGCGCCGAAAATCATGCAGGACAAAATGGATGCGCAGGCAAGGCCGCCGGGAAGCCAGCCAATCAGGGAGTTTGCAAAATCGCAAAGGCGCTTGGATATGCCGCCGGAGGACATGAGATTGCCCGCAATCATGAAAAACGGGATTGCCATGAGGGTAAAGCTGTCGATCGAGGCAAACAGTCTCTGCGCGCAGACAAACAGGTCCACGGTTCCACCCACCATCGTCGCCAGAATGCCGCCGCCGGCAAGGCAGAGCGCAATGGGCACGCTGAAGAACATGCAGATCAGAAACCCGCCGAATAACGCCGCCGTAATCATACGCTCTCCACCTCCCTGTCTTCGGGCCTGTCATGCAGGTGCATCAGAAAATGAACGATGTAGTGCCAGGTGCCCAGAAACAGGCCGATGGGCACGCAGGAATAGACTATGTTCATGGGGATACGCAGGATGGTGGAAACCTGCCCAGTCGAGCCATACTGCACAAACATCCGGCAGGAGAGCAAAAACAAAACGCCAAAGATCACCACCGTGATGGCATACTTTATTTTGATAGAAATGCACTGCGCCGCTGCGGGCAGCATGGAGACAAATGCCTCTACGCCCAAGTGATTTTCTCCCTTGGCGGCAATGGAACAGCCCCAGAATACGAACCAAATCATCAGGTATCTGGCAGCCTCCTCCCCCCAGGGAAGCGGAGCTACCAGAATGTAGCGCCAAATGACAATCATACAGGTAATCACCAGCATGGCCCCACAGATAATGCCGCATATTACGCTTTCCACAATGTTTAAAGCGCGATCAATTTTTTTAAGCATACACCATCCCCGAACGGCGCTTGCCGAACGGGAATACTCCTTTCCTTAAATTATTTCTCTCTTTCTGCTTTTATAAAATTCCACCCGGGCAAGGCGGGAAACATCCCACCCTGCATTACTCTGTACAGGCCCGCAATCAGGAAATCGCAGCGACCTCACTCTGGATTGCGGAAACCAGATCGGGATTAATCTGGCCGGTACCGGTGCCGACGTACTTTTCATAAATCGGTGCGCAGGCATCGCCCCACGCGGCGGTATCGATGTCATAGAATGTGACGCCGCCATCTTCCAACTCATCCTGCAAGGAGGTGAGCATCGCGTCAATGTATCTGTACTGATAGTCCCGGGCCTCATTGGCGCACTCTATAATCAGCGCCTGCGTGTCCGCATCCAGAGAGTCCCACAGCGTCTGGCTCATGGCAAAAAGGCAGGGGCTGTATCCATGGTTGGTTTTGGTGATATGCTTGCCAACTTCATAAAACTTTGCGGAATACATATTGGGAATCGTGGTGGAGGAGATCCCGTCGCATACACCGGTTTGCAGGGAGGTGTAGCAGTCTCCCCATGCAATGGCCACGCCGGTGGCACCGAGGGCCGCGTATGTATCCGTCTGCAAATTGGATTCAATGGCCCGGATTTTCTTGCCGCTCATGTCGCTGAGGTCCTGAATGGGTTGCTTGGAGATGATGGCATAAATGCCGTTTTCAAAATAGGTCAGGCCCTTGATAGAAGCATTAGACAGCTCTGCCAGAATTTCCTGACAGGTTTCGCCCTGCAAAACCTGTCGGGCCACTATGGAGTTGGGGAACAGGTAAGGCAAATCGTAGATGGTTTGAGAGGCTGTAAAGTTAGAACAGGTTGCGGTGGAAGCCACTTCAAAGTCGACGGTGCCCATTTGCAATCCTTCCATGCACTCCTTCTCGGTGCCCAGCGTACCGGCGTCAAATACTTTTACGGTAATTGCGCCGTCGGATTTTTTATTGATCAGGTCTGCGAACTGATGCAGTGCGACGCCGTAAACAGAGTCCTCAGCCAAGACGTTTGCGGCAGTCCACTCGTACTTGGGATAGCCGCCTGTACTGCCGGAAACGGAAGTCTGGCCATTATTGCCGGATGAAGACGGGGTAGTGCTGCCGGAATTGCCGCTGCCACAGGCGGCCAGAGTAAGCGCCATACACAGTGCAAGAATGAAACTTAAGCCTCTCTTTTTCATATTGAAACTCCTCCTGTTTTCTCCATTTGGGGCGTTGCTCTGCAAATGGATACAGCAATGCCTGTGCCACTTTTTGAGCAGGGCTTTTTCTTTGTTTAAAATATCAATTAAGGGAGTTCCTTTCTGTTTATCTCTCACAAAGCATCTTTATATGTGGAAGGAAAACAGCGCAAAGATGCCGTTATGCTGATTTTCCTGCGAAACAAATATGATAAATGCCGACGGCGGTGATATAGAAATGTATCATCGCCTGCACAAGCATGTATTTCTCTCCTATTTTCAAGGGGTTTGTAATTTATCAAATAAAAAAGCATCAGCTCCGAAAGGACTGTAAATCAGAATTATAATTACAATTGATACAAAATCGTATCAACTCTTTATTTTCAACCCCTGCCGTCTTGCAAAACAAATCCCAATCATTTAGAATAGAAAAAAATCGCCGAGAGGAGAAATTCCTATGCAGGAGTCGAATTGGCACTTGGTGGCGGCGTGTATGCTGCTGTTTCAGTACACCGGCGACGCAGCCTACATCGTAATGCCTGACGGACGGATTGTTGAGGCAAATGACACCTGTCGGGAAATTTTAGGGATTCATCGTGACGACATACTTGGAAAAACCGTGGACGATTTGTGGGATGCGGGCATTTTCGACGAGAAGGTCAATGTCTTTCTCGGCTACGATGATACAGATGTGAATACGCTTCTTCACAGTCTCAACGAAAACGGGCTGGAGGAGTATAACGTGAAGGACGCGCCGCGGCTGTCCCTGTATGCCATCGAAAAGAAAACCGCGGTAACGGGCATCAATAAGCTTGCCAGCAACGGAAAAATTGTTTTATATGTCTGCATCCCCATTTTCAAAGATGGCGGCGCGCTGGACTTTGTAATTTCCATTGTGCGGGATTTAACCGACACGATGATGCTGAAAAGCAAGCTGGGCAAAATGGCGCAGGACTTAGAGTATCTTAAAACCTTGCAGTTCGGTTCCTCGTTCATTGGCAGCTCTCCTGAAATGATGCGGGTGAAATACCTGATCAGTCAGGCCGCCTCCTCGGACGCCACCATTCTCATCAGCGGTGAGACAGGCACCGGCAAAGAGGTGGTCGCCCGGGACATTTTCTCCAAAAGCAACCGGCGGGACAAGCCGTATATCCGTATTAACTGCTCCGCAATTCCCGATTCCCTTTTTGAGTCGGAGCTGTTCGGATATGAAAAGGGCGCCTTTACCGGCGCCTTGAACACCCGCAAAATCGGCCTTCTGGAGCTGGCAAATGAGGGCACGGTTCTTTTGGATGAAATTGAGGATTTGCCGCTCACCATGCAGGCAAAGCTTTTGCGGGCATTGCAGGAGCAGGAAATTATCCGTGTGGGCGGAAACGAAATCGTAAAAATTGATATCCGGGTCATCGCCACCTCCAACAAGGATTTGAAAAAGATGGTGGAGGACGGCCTGTTCCGCCGGGATTTTTACTATCGCTTGAACGTGGTGTCCATTAACATCCCGCCCCTGCGGGAGCGGCGGGAGGATATTGTTGCGCTGGCAGGCACGTTTTTAAACCGTTCCAACGAGAAATACAAGCGCAGCAAATTTTTCGAGCCTTCAGCCATTACCCGTCTGGAGGCCTATGAGTGGCCGGGAAACGTGCGGGATTTGGAGCACACGGTGGAACGGCTGGTGATCATCGGCGACCAAAGTGAAATTACCGGCGAGGACATCGAAATGGCCATCAACGGGGACCGCGTGTCCCCGGTCAAGGAAATGCCGCATTTACAGGATATGATGGACGCTTACGAGCGTCAGCTTCTGGAAAACGCCGCAAAGAAATACAGAACCAGCCGAAAGATGGCGGAAGCGCTGGGCGTCTCCCAGCCGACGATTTTACGAAAAATTAAGCACCTCGGCGTGAAGCCGGAATAACACGGAAAGTCTTGTTTATATTTAGAAAGAGCACGCTCCCGCCAGTGGGAGCGTGCTCTTTCTGCCAACAAGCATAGTCACGGTAACTATTTTGTCTGTAAAAATTTAATGGTATCCGCAAATTCCGGGAATACAAAAGAAAAAAGCCGAAAGCTCCTGATAAATCAAGGCTTTCGGCAGTGCTCGTGGCGTCCCCGGGCAGATTCGAACTGCCGGCCTTCCGCTTAGGAGGCGGATGCTCTATCCGGCTGAGCTACGGAGACATATAAAATGCAGAGGAATGGAACCGCCTGCTATTCTACCCGATTTCCGCCCCGCTGTCAATTGAAAAGCCCGACACGATTTTGCCGCGCTTGGCATCCCTTTCCCGTGTCCAAACCGTAAAAAAAGCTTCAAAGCCCGGAAGTCCAGACCAAAAGGCCGTTGCAGTCCGGGGAAAAAGCATTTATAATATTGGCAGGCAGACAAGGCGCCACTTCAGTGCGCCCAGCCCGCAAACCACAGTCCTGCCTCCCGTATGGGCAGGAGTAAAGGAGCAAACAGGCATGACAAACGTGGCGCTGGTGACAGGAGGCGGCCGAGGAATCGGTCAGGCAATCGCCCGAAGGCTTGGGCAGCAGGGCTATAATGTGGCCATCAATTACCAACACAGCCGCGCGGCTGCGGAGGCGCTGGCCGACGAGCTGCGCCGCGCCGGGTGCAGCGCCGCCGCGTTTGGCGCGGACATGGCGAATTCCGGCGAGGTGGACGCGATGTTCCACGCCATAGAAACTACGCTGGGGCCGGTGAGCACGTTGATTAACAACGCGGGAATCGCCCCACCGTCAGGGCTTTTTCAGGACGCAGACGACGAAAGCTGGAACCGGGCCTTTGCCGTGAATGTGGGAGGAATGCGCAGCGCCATCCGCCGCGCCCTGCCCCATATGCTCCACGAAAAGCGGGGCAGCATCGTCAACATTTCCTCTATCTGGGGCCTGCGGGGCGCTTCGTGCGAGACGGTCTACGCCGCCACAAAGGCCGCCGTGATCGGACTTACACGCTCACTGGCGCTGGAGCTGGCTCCGTCCAACATCCGGGTAAACGCAGTGGCTCCCGGCTGCATCGAAACGGACATGCTCCGCACCCTCGGACCGGAGACAATGGCGGACCTTGCCGCGCAAACGCCCCTTGGCCGTCTGGGAGCACCGGAGGATGTCGCGGCCGCCACGGCGTTTCTGGCGGGAGACGAAGCAGCCTTTATCACCGGACAGATTCTCACGGTGGACGGCGGCTTCACCGGATAGAGAAAGGCTTCACACTGCAAAAGCACTCCGCCCGGCTGCTTTTGCAGCCGGGCGGGACATTTGGACATCAAGTGTAAATCAGGCGTCGCAGACCGGAACGATCCAGCCCTTTGTGTCAGGGATTCTGCCCCACTGAATGCCGGTAAGGGTGTCGTACAGCTTCTGGGTCAGGGGACCGATTTCGCCGTGGCCAATCTTCGCAGACTGGTCCTCATAATCCAGTTTCTTGACCGGGGAGACAACGGCGGCGGTGCCGGTGCCGAAGACCTCCTCCAGCTTGCCCTCGTGGGCAGCCTGCATCAGATCCTCAACGGCCAGCTTGCCCTCCACAACCTCATAGCCCCAGTCCTTCAGCAGCTCGATGATGGAGCGGCGGGTGACGCCGGGAAGCACGGTGCCGTCCTTATCCTGCGCCTCGGCGGTATAGAGCTTGCCATCAATCTTGAAGAAGATGTTCATGGCGCCCACTTCCTCAACATACTTGCGCTCCACGCCGTCCAGCCACAGCACCTGACTGTATCCCCGCTCCTCGGCCACCTTGGCGGCAAGCAGAGACACGGCGTAGTTTCCGCCGCACTTGGTAAAGCCGGTGCCGCCGGGGCAGGCACGGACATAGGTGTCCTCCACGTAGATGTCGATAGGAGCCAGCCCCGCCGCGTAATACGCGCCGGAAGGGGCGCAGATGATGATGAACTGATAGGTGGTGGATGCGTGGACGCCCAGTTGGGCCATGGTGGCAATGGTAAAGGGACGGATGTACAGCGACGCGCCCTCAGAATGGGGAACCCAGTCCTTCTCGACCTCCACCAGCGCGCGGATGGCCTCCACAAAGTCCTCCTCGGGGATGGTGGGCATGCACAGGCGCTCCTGCGTGTTGTTCATGCGGCGGGCATTGCAGTCCGGGCGAAAGAGCTGAATCTTGCCCTCGGTAGTACGATAGGCCTTCAGGCCCTCAAAGCACTCCTGTGCATAGTGGAACACCACGGCGGAGGGGTCCAGGGAGAGAGGCGCGTAAGGCACAATGCGGGCATCGTGCCAGCCCTGGCCCTCGGTGTAGTCCATAATAAACATGTGGTCGGAAAAGGTCTTTCCGAAGCCCAGCTTGGATTCGTCCGCAGGCTTTGCTTTGGGGGAAGTTGTCTTTGTGATCTTGATGTTCAGCATTTAAAATTCTCCCTTACTTTTATTTTGAACCGATAAAGCAAAAGGCTCTCGCACCCCTGAAATCAGGGAGGCGAAAGCCAAACTTCCGTGGTACCACTCTCTTTGCCGCAACGCGGCCTCTTATGTACGCTTCCGCGCACCGCCCCTGTATCGGGAGGCCCCGTCGCCGCCTACTGGAGAAACCTTTCTTTGGGCGGGCCGCTTCCGGGCCAGACCAATCAGGCCGCGTCCGCTGCCTCGCACCGTGCGGCAGCTCTCTGAAGGCGGCGTTCCTGACGGCAATTCCCGTTCATCGCGTTTGAATATTAAATTATTTATACGCTACCGGCGGGGGAAAGTCAACTGTTAAAATGCACAGAACAGGCGCGGGGCGGGATACCCGCCCACCCGTCCGCCGGAAACCCAGCGGACGGGGGACGTTCATTTTACACAAAACCGCGTTATCCGACGCAGGCCATACCCCGACGGAAGGCCTCGATGTTCAGAGGAACCAGCTTGGCCTTGGCCCCGGTAAACATCTCCTCAATCATCGCCTCGATGGCCTGGGGTCTCAAAATCTTGGTGGCGGCCACATACGCTCCCAGCATGGCCATGTTGCCCACCTTGGCATTGCCCACCTGATCGGCAATTTCCCCGCAGGGAATGTAATACGCCGTCAAATCTCGGCGAGTCACCTTGTCGGTGACCACGGAGCTGTTCACAAACACGGCGCCGCCGGAAACCACGCCCGCCTCGAATTTTTCAAGGGAAGGCTCGTTCATGGCGATCAGCTCCGTGGGATGGTTGAACACGGGGGAACCCACGGGTTTGTCGGACAGCACCACGGAGCAGTTGGCCGTGCCGCCGCGCATCTCGGGCCCGTAAGACGGGGCCCACGTCACGTTCAGCCCCTCGGCCATCCCGGCCTCTGCCAGGTTTTTGCCGATGGCAAGGCCGCCCTGCCCGCCGAAGCCGGAAATAATAATTTCCTTTTTCATCTCACTTCACCTCCGTGCCGGTATCCTTGAGCACACCCAGAGGATAATAGGATACCATGTTCTCCTTCAGCCACTCCATGGATTTCAGCGGTGTCATGCCCCAGTTGGTGGGACAGGTGGCAAGCACCTCCACGAAAGTAAAGCCCTTGCCCTCCATCTGAAGCTGGAATGCCTTTTTAATGGCCTTCTTCGCCTTGTTCAGGTTGGGAATATCGGTGGCGCAGACCCGCTCAGCATAGACGCAGCCGTCCAGTGTGGAGAGCATCTCCGCCATGCGGATGGGCATACCGGCCTGTTCCCGGGTGCGGCCCTGAGGGCAGGTGGTGGCTCTTTGCCCGATGAGGGTGGTGGGGGCCATCTGTCCGCCGGTCATGCCGTAAATGGCGTTGTTGATGAAAATGGTGGTAAATTTCTCGCCCCGCATGGCGGCGTGGACAATTTCCGCCGTACCGATGGAGGCAAGGTCCCCATCGCCCTGATAGGTAAACACCGGCTGGTGGGGATGGGTGCGCTTGATACCGGTGGCGACGGCGGGAGCCCGTCCGTGGGCAGCCTCCTGCATGTCGCAGCTAAAATACTTATAGGCGAACACGGAGCAGCCCACGGGACACACGCCGATGGCTGTATCCAGCAGGTCCATCTCCTCCATTGTCTCGGCCACCAGCTTGTGAATAATGCCGTGGGTGCAGCCGGGGCAGTAGTGGAACTCCACGTCCGTCAGTCCCTTGGATTTTTGATAGACAACCGCCATGTTATTCCGCCTCCTTCAGGGCCTTTTTGCCCGCTTCCACGATTTCCTCCACAGTGGGAATCACGCCGCCGGCGTGGCCCAGATAGGAGATGGGCCTGCGGCCCTCCACACTCAGGCGCACATCCTCGATCATCTGACCGTCGATGCTCATTTCCACGTCCAGAATCGCCTTCACATTGTCCCGCAGGGCCAGATCGTGCAGTGCCTTCTCCGGGAAGGGCCACAGCGAAATGGGACGGAAGAGCCCCGCCTTAATCCCCTGAGTGCGAAGCTGTTCCAATGCCGTGAGGACAATGCGGGCGGGCGTGCCGTAGGCCGTGATGAGAAGTTCGGCATCCTCCGCGTCCTTGCCGGTCCAGCGGACTTCGTTCTCCTTAATGACCTGATACTTCTTTGCAAGCTCCACGTTAAAGTCGTCGCACTCGTTGGGGTCGATGTACAGGGAGTTGATGACGTTGTGATGCGCCCGGCCCTTGCGGCCGGTGGCGGCCCAGTCCTTGGGCGCAAGCTTGCGCTTGGGAATCTCACGCCACTCGATGGGCTCCATCATCTGGCCGATCATGCCGTCCGCCAGCACCAGCACGGGATTGCGGTACTGGTCGGCGATGTCAAACGCCTCCTGCACCATGTCCACGGCCTCCTGAATGTTGGCGGGGGCCAGCACCACTGTGCGGTAATCGCCGTTGCCGCCGCCGCGGGTGGCCTGAAAATAGTCACTCTGTCCGGGCTGGATGGTGCCAAGGCCCGGGCCGCCGCGCATACAGTTGACAATCACGGCGGGCAGCTCCGCACCCGCAAGATAAGTAATTCCCTCCTGCTTTAAGGAGATACCCGGGGAGGAGGAGGAGGTCATGGCCCGCATTCCGGCGCCCGCGGCCCCGTACACCATATTGATGGCGGCCACCTCGGACTCCGCCTGAACGAATACCTTGCCGTGCTGCGGCATGTGCAAAGAGAGATATTCCGGAATCTCGCTCTGCGGAGTGATGGGGTACCCGAAGAAGCAGTCGCAGCCCGCGCGAATGGCGGCCTCTGCAATCGCTTCATTTCCTTTCCAAAGCTCTTTTCCCACGAAAATTCAACCTCCTTCGTTAGATTTTTTCCACGGTAATCACGGAATCCGGACAGATTTTTGCACAGCTCGCGCAGGCGATGCATGCCGCAATGTCCACGACCCCGGCGGGGTGATAGCCCTTGCGGTTGATGACGTCCATGTCAATCGCCACGATGTGCTTGGGACACACGGAAACGCACAGCTCACAGCCCTTGCACCGGTCCCGGTCAAATGTTACCCTTGCTGCCATGATACTCATTTGCCTCCCTTCATGTTGTTGGGAGCCTTTTACAGCTCCCACGGTTTTTTCATATAGATGTCAATGGGAAACAGCTTAAGGCCCGCGAGACTCTCCTCGTCGGTGAATCGCCGCTCCGCCACATGGCACACAACGGGTATGCCGGTTTCCCGGGAAACCGCCTCCGCCAGCTCCGCGCCCCTGAGAATCTCCTCCGGTGTCGTCTCGCTGCACAGGTGGGTGTTGTTCACAATCCCGCCGCACACAAGGCCCGTCACGGCCTCGATGCTGCGAAGATAGGCCACGGCGGCCTCCGCCGTTCGCACCTCGGGCCGATTGGCGTTCAATACAAAGAGAAGATTGTAATCCTCCGCAATGATCTTGGGCTGAAACCGGGCCAGCACCCGCGCGCCCACCGGGTCACCGCCCACGTCCAACACGCCCCGGATTTCCCGGTTTTCCAAAATGGTCAAAAGCTCTGCCGGAAGGGCGGGTACGTCCGCGTCGCTGCACGCCTGAGAGGAGGAAATTACTCGGATCCCCGCCCCCTCCAAAAGCTTTTTCCGCTCTCTGGAGCGGAAGTAGGGGTTCACAATGTCCACGTCCGCCAGCATGGTGGCATGCCCCTCATGGGCCAGCCCCAGCGCATAGTTCACGGCAAACTCGGTCTTTCCCGTCCCGTAATGCCCGCAGACGAGCACGACGCGGCTGGAGCAGACCTGATCGGATGTCAGAATCAAAACGGCCCCCTCGCTTTCAATATTTCAAAAAAGAGTTGTATTATTATCGTATGCGTTGTATGATGTCAGTATAACCGATTCAACCGGAGATGTCAAGGGAAGTTATTGTGCTTTTTGCCGAATTACTGTCGATCCTTTCGCAGAATTTTGATGCAAATGAAAGGCTTTGGGGCAAATCGGCAGCACTTCAAAAAACGAAATACGCCCCCACAGGGGCGAAGGAGGACTTTCATGGAGGAACCGAAAAAGGCAAAGCTGTCCCAGCGGGCGGCGGAGCGGCTGATGGACATGATCGCGGAGGAGCACCGCTATGAAACCGGGGGCAAGCTGCCCAATGAAAACGAGCTGAGCGAGCTTTTAGGCGTCAGCCGCACCACGCTGCGGGAGGCGATTTCCTTTCTGGTGGCGCAGGGCGTGCTGGAAATTCAGCGGGGCAAGGGGACGTTTGTGGCTCGGGAGCTGCCACGTTTCCCGGTAGATATGACGGCGCTGACGGACTTGCGGTCCCGGACCAGAGCAAGGGACCTGTTTGAAATGCGCCTGATTTTTGAGCCAGCTACGGTGGCGCTGGCCTGCCAGAGGGCAAGTGACGAGGAGCTGGACCAAATCCGCCGCAAGGCGGAGCGGATGGAGCAGATTGCTGCCTCCGGGGGAGACTGGCCCGCCGCGGATCAGGACTTCCACCTGAGCATCATCCGCGCGTCCCACAATGAATACATGCGCCGCCTTTATCCCATCATCAACGACGCGGTGAGCGAGATCATGCAGATTTCGGAGAACCAGAAGCACATGCAGGAAACCGCCGTGGCGGACAACCGGCTGATTGTGGATTTTCTGCTGCGCCGGGACGACGTGGGCGCGCGCTACGCCATGAGCATCCACATGAAGCATCTGATTCAGATCCTGCGGGTATAACGGACAGAAGCCTTATTTTCCGCCAGCCATGTCCCCAACTGTTCCCTGTCAAGCAAAAGGCGCCTGCCCCGGCAATGCCGGGGCAGGCGCTTTCGCCTTTTTAAACATTCTTGCAGAGCCTTGCCTTTAGGTAAATCCGCGGATTAAAGCGTCCGCGCAAGGGCCGTCGCCTCTGCGCAGGCGTTCGCCAGCAGGGCCTCCGGATCCGCGCCGTCCAAGTCCAGCCCATCCGCCGCCACACAGGTCAGATCGCCTATGCCAAAAAACATCTGAATAGCCCGAAGATAGGGCACCGCCTGCTCCAACGGGTCCCCGGCGGGATAGGCCCCGCCCCGGGTGGTGAGAAACACACATCGCTCGGCCGCGCACAGTCCCTTCAATCCCTCCGCCGTGCTGCGAAAGGTGATGCCCTCCACCGACACGTTTTCAATATAGACCTTCAGCAGCGCGGGAAAACTCATGTCCCAAAACGGGGCGGCAATTACGATCAGGTCCGCCGCCGCCAGCTCCCGCGCCCGGTCAAACCGGGGATCGTCCGTTTTCCCGGATTTTAACAGCGTCTCCCGCCGCTCAAAAAACTCGCCGGACAAAGGCCGAAAATCCTCTTTCATCAGGTTTACCGTAGTCACTTGCCAAGCTTCCGGCAGTGCGGCGAAAAATGCCTCCGCCAGTTTCCTCGTGCGGGACGCTTCTCCCCGGATGCAGCAGTCGATATACAATGCCTGTTTCACAAAATGCCTCCTGACGTTCCTCTCTGGGAGGGCATGTATGCATCCTCGCCGAAAGGCCACTTTTTACAGTATGTTATTTTAAGTATACCGTCCCCCGCGTGCGCCGTCAAGAGCGACGGGCCGCAGCCAAAAATTCTTGGTACGGCCCGGATTCCTCCAGCCGGGCGGGCCTGTCTTGCGGGAGCAAAGTCCCGCCCAGCCGTTCCCACTGCCCCTGTTCTGCCAAATACGCCGCCGCCCTGTTTCGTGTTGCTTGGCTCCGTACAAATTTCAAAGCTTCCTCCAAGCACTTTTCCGGAAAAACGTGTGCGGTCCGGATATAAATGTCCGTTTGGTAAAAACAGCCTGTAAGGCATATGAAATTGCACAAAGTTTTTTTGTGGAAACTTCCGGTTTTAGAAAAAGCCATGAAATGCGCATTTTCTTTCCGTCATCCAAGGCAAAATCGTTGACAAAGGGGCGTTTCGCCGCTATAATTCCCACCAAGAGAGCGCAACGGGGCACCCTCAGGGGTTTTGCCGCGTTCTTTTTATATTACGCACTTTATTGCGCTATTGTGAAGAACCATGTAAAAAATGCAGGCTTTCAGTTGAAAGGAGACTGTTTTTATGAGCGGATTCAGCAAGGAAGATATTCTCCGAATGGTACAGGAGGAGGACGTTCAGTTCATCCGCATGCAGTTTACGGATATTTTCGGCCAGATGAAAAACGTGGCCGTCTCCGTCTCCCAGCTTGAGCGGGCGCTGAACAATCAGATTATGCTGGACGGCAGCTCTATCGAGGGCTTTGTCCGCATTGAGGAATCCGACCAGTGTCTCTGGCCGGACCTCAACACCTTCGCGGTGCTGCCCTGGCGGCCCCAATACGGGAAGGTGGCCCGGCTGATCTGCGACGTTCACAACCCGGACGGCGCATCGTTTTCCGGGGACCCGCGAAACGTATTAAAGCGGGTGGTCAAGCGCGCGGCGGATATGGGCTTTACCTTTAACGTGGGGCCGGAGATGGAGTTTTTCCTGTTCCAGACCGACGGTGAGGGCAACCCCACCACCGTCACCGGAGATCAGGCGGGCTACTTCGATCTGGGTCCTTTGGACCACGGAGAGGGAACCCGGCGGGAAATCTGTCTGGCGCTGGAGGCAATGGGCCTTGAGGTGGAGGCCAGTCATCACGAGGTTTCTGCCGGCCAGCACGAAATTGACATGAAATACGCCGACGCCATGAAAGCCGCCGACGGGATTATGACCTTCAAGCTGGCGGTAAAGACCATGGCGCAGAAAAACGGGCTTCACGCCACCTTTATGCCAAAGCCGGTTTTCGGCGCGGCGGGCAGCGGCATGCACGTGAACATGTCCCTGTTCCGTGACGGGAAAAACGCGTTTTACGACGAAACGGATGCAAGAAAGCTTTCCCCTCTGGCCTATCATTTTATTGCCGGACTTTTGGCCCACGCCGATGGCTTTTGTGCCGTGACCAACCCGCTGGTCAATTCCTATAAGCGGCTGGTTTCCGGCTACGAGGCTCCCAACTGCCTTGCGTGGTCTTCGTCCAACCGTTCGGCTCTGGTCCGCATTCCGTCTCCCCGGGGGCAGGATACCCGGGTGGAGCTGCGCAGTCCCGACCCCTCCTGCAACCCGTATCTGGCGCTGGCCGTGTGTCTGGCAGCGGGACTGGACGGAATTGAACGGGAGCTGACACCGCCGGAGGAGACGGTAGAAAACCTTTACACCATGGATGCGGACTCCCTTCGCCGCCACGGCATCGCCAATCTCCCCGCCACACTGGAGGAGGCCGTTTTTGCCATGGAGGCTGATCGTGTCGTCACCGACGCGCTGGGGCCTCACGTCACCGGACAGTATATTGCCGGAAAGCAGCGGGAATGGGCGGAATACCGCACGCAGGTCACAGCCTGGGAGCTGGGCAAATATCTCGTGACCTACTGATTTTCCCCGGCCTGTAAAGCACCCCGGGTATACCGGCAGTTGCTTTTCATGTACGCGGCCCCGGCGGAGGATTTGCGCCTGTCGGGCAAAAAATCAGCGCGGCCTGCGGCCCGGGAGAGGAGGGATGGAAGCCATGTCCGGAATCATCGTCGCGTTTTCCAACGAGGAAGCGCAGCGGCGCACCGTGCAGCTGCTGGAATCGGGCGGCTATACCCCCGCCTCCTGCTGCGCCACGGGAGCCGAGGCTATCCGCGCCGCCAGAAAGCTCGGCGGAGCGTCCATCATCTGCGGCTTTCGCCTGCGGGATATGACGGCAAACGATCTGGCAACCTCCCTCCGGGGCGTCAGTGCCCTTCTGGTGGTGTCCACCGCCGCAAACCTGGATTTTTGCGAGGGGGAAAACTTGTTCAAGCTGGCCTCCCCCGCCCGCAAGGCGGATTTCTTTACCTCGCTGGAGCTGCTGCTGGCCTTTCGGGCAGCCAAACTTCGCCATCCCGCCCCGCTGCGGGACGAACCGGAGCAGCGGCTCATCCGCCGGGCCAAGGAGCTTTTGATGGATATTAACCGCATGTCGGAGGGCGAGGCCCACCGTTTTCTGCAAAAGCGCAGCATGGATGCAGGCATGAAGCTGGCGGAAACCGCGCAGCTGATGATAGAAGCCTATACCCGCGGCCCAGGCTAAAGCCCTGCGTTTTCTCCGCCGAACACTGTCCCGGTATCGCCCAAGGTGCATTTTGTAAACTGCCGCGGGGGGAGCAATCCACCCTGCGGCTCACTTTATCGACAGATAGGAGCTGTTTTCCATGATTGACCCTACCCAGCGGCACACGCCCCTTTACGACCCCCTTGTTGAGCACGATGCCTGCGGCATTGGCGCCGTGGTCAGCCTGCGGGGTGAAAAAACCTGGCGCACGGTGGACGACGCGCTGAAAATCGTGGAAAAGCTGGAGCACCGCGCTGGAAAGGATGCGGCGGGAAAAACCGGAGACGGCGTGGGCCTGATGCTTCAGGTTCCTCACAGGCTGCTGGCAAAGGCCGCGCTGGAGGAGGGCTTTTCTCTGGGCGAGGAGCGGGATTACGGCGTTGGCATGCTGTTTCTCCCCGCAGATCGGCTCAAGCGTGCGCAGGCGCAGAAAATGCTGGAGATCATTGTCGCCAAGGAGGGCATGGAATTTTTAGGCTGGCGGGACGTTCCCACCCGCCCGGACGTGTTGGGTGAAAAGGCCCAAAGCTGCATGCCCCACATCTGCCAGTGCTTTGTAAAGCGCCCGGAGGGCTGCGCCCAGGGACTGGACTTTGACCGCAGGCTGTATGTTGCCCGGCGGGTCTTCGAGCAGTCCAGCGTTGCAGCCTACGTCCCCTCCTTTTCCAGCCGCACCATTGTCTATAAGGGAATGTTTCTGGTGGGACAGCTTCGGGAATTTTATCCCGACCTCTCGGACCAGGACTGTGAAAGCGCCATCGCGCTGGTGCATTCCCGGTTTTCCACCAACACAAATCCCAGCTGGGAACGTGCCCACCCCAACCGCTATATCATGCACAACGGAGAAATCAACACCATCCGGGGCAATGTGGACCGGATGCTGGCCCGGGAGGAAACCATGTACTCGTCAGTCCTGGAGGAGGACATGGACAAAATTCTCCCCGTGGTGGACCAGAGCGGGTCCGACTCCTCCATGCTGGACAACACGCTGGAATTTCTCATGATGAACGGCATTCCTCTGCCTCAGGCGGTCATGATGTGCCTTCCCGAGCCGTGGGCCAACGACCGCAGGATGGACCGGGAAAAGCGGGACTTTTACCATTATTACGCCACCATGATGGAGCCTTGGGACGGCCCCGCCGCCATCGTCTTTTCCGACGGGGACACAGTGGGCGCGGTGCTGGACCGGAACGGTCTTCGTCCCTGCCGCTGGTATCTGACGGACGACGAGACGCTGATTCTCTCCTCCGAGGTCGGCGTTCTGGACATCCCGGCAGAAAAAATCGTGAAAAAGTCCCGTTTGCAGCCTGGACGGATGCTGCTGGCGGATTTGACCCTTGGACGGCTGGTGGACGACGCCGAGCTGAAAGGAAATTATGCCCGCCGCCGGCCCTACGGCGAATGGCTGGACCAGCATCTGGTCTACCTCAAGGACATCTCCATTCCCAACCGGCAGGTGGAGCACCACCCGCAGGAGCTGCGGGACCGGCTGTACAAGGCCTTTGGCTACACTTATGAAGAGGTGAAGGACTCTCTCCTCCCTATGGCGCGGGACGGGGCGGAGCCCACCTGCGCCATGGGCGTGGATACGCCTCTGGCCGTGCTCAGCGAACAGCACCAGCCCCTGTTCAATTATTTCAAGCAGCTTTTCGCGCAGGTTACCAATCCGCCCATGGATGCCATCCGGGAGGAAATCGTCACGGACACCACCGTTTATGTGGGCGCGGGGGGAAACCTGTTGCAGGAGCAGGCGGAAAACTGCACCGTGCTGGAAATCCGCAACCCCATTCTCACCTCTGTGGACTTAATGAAAATCCGCTACATGAACCGCCCCGGCTTTCATGTGGAAACGCTTTCCCTGCTGTATTACCCCGGCATGCCCTTGGAGCACGCGCTGGACCGCCTGTTTATCAACTGCGACCGGGCCTACCGCCAAGGGGCGAATATCCTGATTCTTTCCGACCGGGGCGTGGATGAAAACCACATGGCCATTCCCTCCCTTCTGGCGGTTTCGGCGCTTCAGCAGCATCTGGTGCGCACCAAGAAGCGCACCGCACTGTCTATTATTTTAGAAAGTGCGGAACCGCGGGACGTGCATCATTTTGCCGCGCTGCTGGGCTATGGCGCGCAGGCCGTCAATCCCTATCTGGCGCAGGAGTGCGTGGCGGAGCTGGTGACGGTGGGGCTTCTGGACAAGGACCCCGGCGCCGCTGTCAGCGATTACAACAGCGCCATTCTCCACGGCATCGTAAAAATTGCCTCCAAAATGGGAATCTCCACCATCCAGTCCTACCAGTCCGCCCAGATTTTTGAGTGCGTGGGCATCCACCGCTCCGTCATCGACCGGTATTTCACCAACACCGTCAGTCGGGTGGGGGGCGTGGGTCTTGCCGAGATTGGCGAGGGTGTGGAGTGGAACCACAACCGGGCCTTTGACCCTCTGGGCCTTGGCTATGACACCACGCTGGATTCCGCCGGAGCACTCAAGCTGCGCTCCGGCCCCGACAAGGAGGACCACATGTATAACCCCCGCACCATTTTGCTGCTGCAAAAGGCCGCGCGGGAGGGAAGCTACGATACATTCAAGGAATACGCCGCCGAGGTAGACCGGGCCGACAAGCCCCATACTCTGCGGGGCGTGCTGGATTTCCGGTTTGACGAGGGCGGCGGTATCCCCATCGACGAGGTGGAGCGCGAGGACTCTATTGTCCGGCGCTTTAAAACCGGAGCCATGAGCTACGGCTCCATCTCTCAGGAGGCCCATGAGTGCATGGCGCTCGCCATGAACCGCATTGGCGGAAAGTCCAACTCCGGCGAGGGCGGCGAGGACTCCGCCCGCTACGGCACCGACCGAAACTCCGCCATCAAGCAGGTTTCCTCCGCCCGGTTTGGCGTGACCAGCGAATACCTTTGCAGCGCGGAGGAAATCCAGATTAAAATGGCGCAGGGAGCCAAGCCCGGCGAGGGCGGCCACCTCTCTGGGGCCAAGGTTTATCCCTGGATTGCCAAGACCCGCTGCTCCACCCCGGGTGTGACGCTGATCTCTCCCCCGCCCCACCACGATATTTACTCCATTGAGGATTTGGAGCAGCTGATTTACGACCTGAAAAACGCCAACCGCCGCGCCCGTATCAGTGTGAAGCTGGTGTCCGAGGCGGGAGTTGGAACCATCGCCTCCGGCGTTGCCAAGGCGGGGGCGCAGGTGGTGCTCATCTCCGGCCACGACGGTGGCACGGGCGCGGCTCCCAAAAGCTCCATTCAGGGAGCGGGCCTTCCGTGGGAACTGGGCGTTGCGGAGGCGCATCAGGCCCTGATTCAAAACGGGCTGCGCAGCCGCGTGGTCATTGAAACCGACGGCAAGCTGATGACCGGCCGGGACGTGGCCATCGCCTGTATGCTGGGGGCGGAGGAATTCAGCTTTGCAACCGCTCCGCTGGTAACCATGGGCTGCTGCATGATGCGGGTGTGCAATCTGGACACCTGCCCCGCAGGCATCGCCACCCAGAACCCCGTCCTGCGCAAGCGGTTCTCCGGAAAGCCGGAATATGTAATCAACTTTATGTACTTTGTGGCCCGGGAGCTGCGGGAGCTGATGGCACGGCTCGGCGTGCGCACCGTGGACGAACTGGTGGGCCGCAGCGACCTTTTGCAGGTGCGGGAAAAGCTTGTCACCCATCGGGCAGAAGCTCTGGAGCTGGGCGGCTTGCTTGCAAATCCTCCCGGCGGCCCGGTCCCCCACTTCAACCCGGAGGACGTGTATGACTTCGGCCTTGAAAAGACCGCGGATATGCGCATTCTGATGGAAAAGCTGGGAAAATCCCTGAAGGGCAAGCGCGGTGGACGGCTGGAACTGAATGTGTCGTCCACCGACCGGTCCTTCGGCGTGCTTTTCGGCTCCGAGATTACCTCTCGGTGCGGCAATTCCCTGCCAGACGACAGCTATGTCGTCACCTGCCGCGGGGGCGGCGGGCAGTCCTTCGGCGCGTTTATCCCCATGGGTTTGACGCTGACACTGGAGGGCGACTGCAACGACGGCTTCGGAAAGGGTCTTTCCGGCGGCAAGCTGATTCTCTATCCCCCTAAAAATAGTGTTTTCAAGCCCGGAGAAAACGTGATTGTCGGCAACGTGGCCCTCTATGGGGCCACGGCGGGGCGGGTGTTTATCAACGGTATGGCGGGCGAACGGTTCTGCGTACGCAATTCCGGCGCCGTGGCGGTGGTGGAGGGCGTGGGCGACCACGGCTGTGAATATATGACCGGGGGCCGCGTGGTCATTCTCGGTCCCACCGGGAAAAATTTCGCGGCGGGAATGTCCGGTGGCGTGGCCTATGTGCTGGATGAAAAGCACGATTTGTACCTGCGTCTGAACAAAGAGCAGGTGCTGACAGACACGCTGACCGAGGCCCACGACATTCAGGAGCTTCGCGCCCTGATCGAGGAGCACGTGGCCGCCACCGGCTCTCCCCGGGGCAAAAAGATTTTGGCGGCATTCCAGTCCTATATTCCCTGCTTTAAAAAGGTCATGCCCATCGACTATGACCGGATGCTCCGGGCCATCGCTCAGCGGGAGGAAAAGGGCATCAGCCGCCAGCAGGCGGAAATAGAGGCATTCTATGCCCGGACGCAGGCATGAAGGGAGACTACATATGGGTAAAATCACCGGATTTTTAGACTATCTCCGCCAGAATGACTCTCAGCGCCCTCCCCTGGAGCGGGCGGAGGACTGGGACGAATTTCACCTCCCCCAGCCCGACGGCGTGCGCGCCCAGCAGGGCGGGCGGTGCATGAACTGCGGCACGCCTTACTGTCAGGCGGGGATGCTTTACGAAGGGGCGGTCTTCGGCTGCCCACTCCACAACCTGATTCCGGAGTGGAACGACATGCTCTGGTCCGGCAACCGGGGGCACGCCCTGAGCCGCCTTCTCAAAACCAACAACTTTCCTGAATTTACCGGGCGGGTCTGCCCCGCCCCCTGTGAGGACGCGTGCATCTGCGGACTGTACGGCGACGCGGTGACGATCCGGGACAACGAGCTGTGTGTGATTGAGGACGCATTTTCCTCCGGTGGCATGAAGCGCCGCCGCCCGCCCCAGTGGTCCGGGAAGAAAATCGCCGTGGTGGGCTCCGGCCCCGCCGGGCTGGCGGCGGCCGACCAGCTCAATCACCGAGGCCATTCCGTCACCGTCATTGAGCGGGAGGCCCAGCCCGGCGGGCTTTTGACCTACGGCATCCCCAACATGAAGCTGCCCAAGTCCGTGGTGCTGCGGCGGGTCAGCCTGATGACCGACGAGGGCGTGTCTTTTGTCACCGGTGTGGACGCGGCAAAACCCGAAACGGCCCGCCGGCTTACGGAGGAATATGACGCAGTGATTCTCTGCTGCGGCGCGGAGCAGCCCCGCCCCCTCGGCCTTGACACAGCGGAGTTGTCCGGCGTTCTCTATGGCACAGAGTATTTAAAAGCCGCCGTGGAGCGGCAGGCGTTTCATCTGGAAGTTTCCGAAAGCGCCCTTGCAAGCGGCAAAGACGTGGTGGTCATCGGCACGGGGGACACCGCCTCCGACTGCGTGGCAACTGCCCTGCGGCAGGGCTGCAAATCCGTCGTCCAACTGGTGCGCCGCCCGAAGGAGGACTATCTTGCCGCCGACTGCAGTCTTCCCGCGGACTATGCCCACGAGGAAGCCGCCGCGGTATTCGGGGCAGATCCCCGGCGTTTTGCTACGCAGGTAAAAAGCCTTGTCACCGAAGAAGGCGGAGCGCTGACCGCCGTCGTCACCGCGCAGGGCGACACGCTTCCCTGCGGTCTTCTGATTGGGGCCACCGGCTTTTCCGGCTGTGCAGAAAATATCTGCCGTGCCTTCGGCGTGGAAAAGAGTGACGCCGCATTCACGGATGCGCGCCGTTTTTCTACAAACGTGGAAAAGGTCTTTGTGGCCGGGGATATGCGCCGGGGCGCGTCACTGGTGGTCTGGGCCATCGCGGAAGGGCGCACAGTTGCCGCAGAGGTAGACCAATTTTTAAGCGGATACACAAACCTTGTCCAAAGTGTATAATATTGCAGAACTTTTTATGCAGTATGCTAATTTTCTTGAGGGATTCGCCAATTGACGCACATTCGTTTTCGTAGTAAAGTCATACCAACTTAACTGGCAAAGGCGCCGGAGAGAGCTGACCGCTCTCCGGCGCCTTTGCCAATTTTTGCAGTTGTGTGCAAACAGAGGAGGAAAAACTATGAGCGCTATCGACACACTATGGGTCCTGCTGGGGGCCACGCTGGTCTTTTTCATGCAGGCCGGCTTCGCCATGGTGGAAACCGGGTTTACCCGTGCCAAAAACGCAGGCAATATCTGCATGAAAAACCTGATGGATTTTGTCTGCGGAACCATTGTCTACTGGCTGATCGGCTTTGGCATCATGTACGGCGCGGAGCTGATTCCCGGCGTGATGGGTTCGCCCGGGGTGGCCTCGGCGGCAGACACGGATTGGACCTTTCTTTTTTTCCAGACGGTATTCTGTGCCACCGCCGCCACCATCGTCTCCGGAGCCATGGCGGAGCGGACAAAGTTTAAGAGCTATCTCGTCTACTCCGTCATCATTTCCCTGTTCGTCTATCCCGTCTCCGGCCATTGGATCTGGGGCGGCGGCTGGCTCAGCACGCTGGGAACGCCCGATGGACTTTTGTCCGGCCTTGGGGCATACGGCTTCCACGATTTCGCGGGTTCCACCGCCGTGCATCTGGTGGGCGGGCTCAGCGCCTTTATCGGTGCAATGATTCTGGGGCCCCGCATCGGAAAATACGGCAAGGACGGCAAGTCCCGCGCCATTCCCGGCCACTCCATCACGCTGGGCTGTCTGGGCGTGTTTATTTTGTGGTTCGGTTGGTTCGGCTTTAACCCCGCCTCTTCTCTCGCCATTGACGGGCTGACCCAGAACGTGGGCCGCATCTTTGTCACCACCAACATGTCGGCCGTCACCGCAACCCTGACCGCCATGTGCATTACCTGGGTAAAATACGGCAAGCCCGACGTGTCCATGACGCTGAACGGCTCTCTCGCAGGTCTTGTGGCCATCACCGCCGGATGCTCCACCGTCACCGTCACCGGTGCGGCCCTCATCGGCATCATCGCAGGCTTCACCGTGGTATACGGCGTGGAGTTCATTGACCAGAAGCTGAAGGTTGACGATCCCGTGGGTGCAGTGGGCGTTCATGGCTGCTGCGGCGCGGTGGGCACTTTGCTGGTGGGCGTGTTCGCATATTTCGACCCCTATACAGACGCGGAGATTCTGACCCCCGGCGCGGGGCTGGGTCTTGTTTACGGCGGCGGCTTTGCCCAGCTTCTGGTGCAGTTCATCGGCGTTCTGGCCGTGGCGGCATGGGTGGCTGTCACCATGACCTGCATGTTCCAGCTTATCAAGCACACCATCGGCCTGCGCGTCCCCCGGCAGGATGAGCTGGAGGGGCTGGATTCCACTGAGCACGGCCTGCTCAGCGCCTATGCCGACTTCACGGTTGTCCGCAGCGATTACGATGAAGATGCCCCCTTGGGCAGCGTCCCCGTGCGGGAGGCCGTCCCCGTGGAACTGGTGACTCCCACAGCCGGAGACGCCGTCCCGGTTGCTCCCAACGGAGTCAAAATTACCAAAATTGAAATTCTCTGCAATCAGGGCAAATTTGACGCACTGAAAAACGCCCTGTTCGACATCGGCATCACCGGCATGACCTGCACCAATGTTATGGGCTGCGGCGAGCAGCGGGGCGCCAGCGAATACTATCGCGGCGTGAAAATGGAGGTCAATGTCCGGCCAAAGCTGAAGGTAGACATCGTGGTGTGCAAGCTGCCTGTCTCCCTCGTGGTGTCCACCGCCAAGCAGGCGCTGTACACCGGCCACATCGGCGACGGTAAAATCTTTATCTACGATGTGGAGAATGTCATCAAGGTCCGCACCGGTGAGGAGGGCTACGACGCTTTGCAGGATGACGTCGGCTGAGCCTTTCCCCCGCGGAATATACACACACCCCCTTCTAAACGGCAGCCGCCCGGAGCAATTGCTCCGGGCGGCTGCCGTTTAATCGCCTTTTCATGGTTCCTCAAAAACCGCTTTCCGTCCGCTGGGAACGGTGACATATTACATAGCTTTCACGGCGTCGAATTCGTCGGTAATCTCGTGGCCGGGAGCCCGGGTTGCAAGGCTGACAATGACGATGAAGACACAGGCCGTCAAAAATGCAGGAAGCAGCTCGTAAATGTTCCATGCGCCGCCCAGGGGGCGCACCAGGTACTTCCACACAAAAACCATGCTTCCGCCGGAAATCATGCCCGCCAGCGCCCCCTGCCAGGTGCCCCGCTTCCAGAACAGGGCGGACAGCACCACGGGACCAAAGGCCGCGCCGAAGCCCGCCCACGCAAAGGACACGATGCCAAACACGGAACTGTTGGGGTCCCGCGCCAAAATCATGGAGATCAGCGAAATGCCCAACACTGTCAGTCGGGCGGCGGCCACTTTTTTGCCCTCGCTCATTTTGACATGGAAGCACTCGTCCAGCAAATTCTGGGACACGCTGGAAGCCGCCGCCAGAAGCTGGGAGTCCGCGGTAGACATGGTGCTGGCCAAAATTCCCGCCAGCACCACACCGGCGAGCAAAGCCGCCGGAATACCAAAGGTGGACAAAAGGCCCGACAGGCGAACCACGATGGTTTCGGAGGCGGAGCCCTCCAAAAAGCCAATGCCGCCTGCCATGGTGACGCCATAGCCAACGATGCCGATGAAAATGGCCACCACCATGGAAATCACCACCCACACGGTGGCGACCCGGCGGCTGAGGCTCAGCTTCCGCTCATCCTCAATGGCCATGAACCGCAGCAGAATGTGAGGCATTCCAAAGTACCCAAGGCCCCAGGCCGAGGTGGAGATAATGGTAATCAGACTGTATGGAACGGCGGCGTTTTCCGCGCGACTGTGGCTCAGCGCCATGCTCAGGTAGCCGGGGAGGGCCCGGGCATTGTCCATCACCACGTCCAGTCCCCCGGCCGCGTTCACGCCGAACAGCAGCACAATCAGCAGGGCAGCGGTCATGACAATGCTCTGAATAAAGTCGGTGGTGGAGGCGGCGAGAAAGCCGCCCATGGTGGTATACGCCACAATTACAATTCCGGAGATGATCATTGCCGCCAGATAATTCACGCCGAACAGGCTGTTAAACAGCTTTCCGCAGGCGGCAAAACCGGAGGCGGTGTAGGGAATAAAGAAAATCAGAATCACCACAGCGGAAATTCCCGTCAGCAGGCGCTTTTCATCCCCAAAGCGCTTGGAGAAAAACTCCGGAATGGTAATGGCGTTCACCCGATGGGTATACAGTCGGATACGCCGGGCCACAATCAGCCAGTTGAGATAGGTGCCCACGGCAAGACCCACGGCGGTCCAGCCCGCGTCGGCCACGCCGGTGAGGTACGCCACACCGGGCAGGCCCATCAAAAGCCAGCTGCTCATATCGGAGGCCTCGGCGCTCATGGCCGTCACCAGCGGGCCAAGCTTGCGCCCGCCCAGATAGAAGTCGTCCGTGGTCTTGTTCTTTTTAGAGCAGGCCGCGCCGATTGCAACCATCGCAATCAAATAGACGAGAATCGAGATAATCATGCAGATATTTGCTGTATTTAGCATAGTTTCCAGTCTCCTTTGCACACAAGTGCTCTATAATATACCACATTTTCCTCTAAAAGGGAATACGGAATCCCGCACAAAATTGCTTTTATGCGGGATTCCGGCTATATTTTAAATTGGAACGAATTCGGAAAGTCCCCTGCCGTCACAGCCGACGCAGCGCGTCCACCAGAGCAGTCTTCCCCTCGGTCTTTTCGTCCTTCATTTTGACAATCCGGGCGGGACAACCTGCCACCACGGCGTTTTCAGGCACGTCCTCCACCACCACCGCACCGGCGGCCACCACCGCGTTTTTGCCCACGCGGATGCCCTCAATTATCACGGCATTGGCGCCCACCAGAACGTTGTCCTCCACGATTACCGGCGTTGCGGAGGCAGGCTCCACCACCCCGGCCAGCACCGCGCCGGCCCCGATGTGGCAGTGCGCACCCACCGTAGCCCGTCCGCCCAGCACCACGCCCATGTCGATCATGGTTCCAGGACCGACGATGGCGCCGATGTTGAGAATGGCCCCCATCATAATCACCGCACCCTCGCCGATCTCCACCTTTTCGCGGATGATGGATCCGGGCTCGATGCGGGCGGAAATATTTCTGGTGTCAAGCAGGGGCACGCCGGAATTTCTCCGGTCGCTTTCCACCACCAAATCAGTGATATTCGCCTTATTTTGCTCCAGAACTGGGCCAAGCTCCGCCCAGTCACCAAACACAGTGTAGCTCCCGTTGGAGCCAAACACCTTGGCAGAGCCAAAGTCCACCGGACCAGAGGTATTCACATAGACCTTCACAGGGGTCTTTTTTTCAGAATTTGCGATGTAATCAATAATCTCCTGTGCATTCATTGGTTATCGTTCCTTTCCAGTGGCTTCCCGCGCGGCCTGCACAAAATGCACACCGCCCGGTTGAAAATTTTTTTATTACCCGAACAGCAGGTCTTCAAGGACATAAAAGCCCGCAGGCCTTCCCGCCAGCAGGCCCGCCGCGTGGAGCGCACCGTTTACAAAAATCAGGCGGCTGGCGGCCCGGTGGGTAATGGACAGCTCCTCGTCCGGGCCGAAAAAGGAAACCGTGTGGGTGCCCGCCACGGTGCCGCCCCGCAGGGCGTGGACCCCAATCTCTTTTTTGTTCCGCGCACCGGTATTCCCCTCCCGCCCATAGACGGGGGTATATTCCCGGTTGGGGTCAATGGCGGAGAGAAGCAGCTTCGCCGTGCCGCTGGGCGCGTCGGCCTTCTGATTGTGGTGAGTTTCCTCGATCTCAATGTCAAAGGCAGGCTTCAGCGTGTCGGAAACCTGAGCCAGCGCCCTGCGAAACACAGCAATGCCAAGAGAAAAATTGGCGGCGTGGAGCACCGGGGCAACGCTTCCAAGCCCCCGAAGCTCCTCCATTTCCTTCGGTGTATAGCCCGTGGTACCGGAGAGCAAAGGCGTGCCGGTGCGGCGGACGTAGGCGGCAACCGCACCCAGCGTCTCCGGTCGGGAAAAATCCACAGCCATATCCGCCCCCGGAAGCGCGGCGAGCTGCGCAAGATTTTCCCGGTCCAATGCGGCGACCACCTCGTGGCCCAACTCCGTTGCCCGCTGCTCCAGCAGCTTCCCCATTTTTCCGTGTCCGATCAGTACCAGCTTCACAGCAGACCCGCCTCCCGCATGGTGGCCTCCAGCTTCCGCTTTGCATCCCCGCTCATCTCATAGAGCGGCAGGCGCATGGGACCTACATTCAGGCCCATGAGGTTCATAGCGGTCTTTACGGGAATGGGGTTCACCTCCAAAAACAAATCGTTCATCACCTGCAAATACCGCAGATGCTGCCCAACCGCCTTTTCCCGGTCGCCATGGAGAAATTCCGTGACAATTTCATGGCATTCCTTGGGCATCACGTTGGCGTACACGGAGATCACGCCGCTGCCGCCGATGGAAAGCAGGGGGACAGTGATGTCGTCGTTTCCGGAATAGAGGGCAAAATCCGGCCCGATGCAGTGGGCAATTTTCATGGCGTAGCTCATATCGCCGGAGGCCTCCTTGATGGCGGCGATATTGGGGTGCTTTGCCAGCCGCTCCACCACGGACACGGGGATGGCGCAGCCGGTGCGGCCCGGAACATTGTAGAGAATGCAGGGGATATTCACCGCGTCCGCCACGTCGGCGAAGTGGTGATACATGCCCTCGGCATTGGTCTTATTGTAGTAGGGGGTAATCAGCAGCAGCGCGTCGGCCCCCATGTCCTGATAGCGCTTTGCGTACTCCACCTGCGTAGCGGTGCAGTTGGAGCCGCTGCCCACCACCACCGGAACCCGGCCGTTTACCGTTTTCAGCGTGTGGGCCACCACCGCGCCGTCCTCCTCGTGGGTCATGGTGGAGGATTCTCCGGTGGTTCCCAGAACCAGAATGGCGTCCGTCCCGGCGGCAATCTGCCGCTCCAAAAGCTGGGTCAAAACCTCAAAATTGACGCTCCCGTCGTCGTGAAACGGCGTGACCGTGGCCACGATTGAACCCTGTACATGATCGAATTTCATAGTGTTTCCTCCATACGTTGATTGTTTAAGCAACAAAAAATCGGCAGAGAAAACGCTCTCTACCGACAATCGCCCCCACACCAATCTACAAAGCGTGCGGAAGTACCCTGTGAGCAGATAGCGCACCCGCGGTTTCCCACGGACAGTCCCGGAGATATTCTCCCCGGACCCACCAAAACGGCATACCTGCCGATTCAGTTCGGCGAATTCGCTTCCGCTGCGATCGTTGCCTGTCGGCTCCCGCAGCGCCGTCTCATTCGCGCCTCTATCCTATTGGGGTTATCATAGCATCTTTCCGGCCCGGATTCAAGAGCAAGTTTCCGACCCAGAGAGGAAAAATCCACAAAATTCTGCGGCAGGCGGACAAAAAGTGAAGCGTTGCGCTAAAATTGGAAATAGATTATACTATCTCCTGAGACTATGTATTTGAGCAAACGCGTCTTTAGGTCGCATAAAACACAGCGGTTTGCCGTTCCAAAAATCCCTGCGGGACGGGCAAGCGCATAGGGAGGTACGGAATTTGAACGGCTGCCGTATTTTAATAGTGGAGGACGACCCGGTGATCTCCGGAGCTATGGAGGCGCATCTTGAAAGCTGGGGATATCGGGTCCTCCGGGTGAAGGATTTCCAGAATGTGATGGCGGAATTTGCCGCCGCCGCGCCGCAGATGGTGCTGCTGGATGTGTCTCTTCCATTTTTCAACGGGTATCACTGGTGTACGGAGATTCGGCGGGTATCCAAGGTCCCGATTCTGTTCATCTCCTCCGCCGGAGACGACATGAACCAGATCATGGCCATGAACATGGGCGGAGACGATTTTCTGGCAAAACCGTTTGATTTGAGCGTCCTCACCGCCAAGGTGCAGGCGCTGCTGCGCCGGGCCTATGATTTCGGAGAACCCGCCCAGCTTTTGTCCTGCGGCGGGGCGGTTCTGAATTTGTCCGACGGAACGCTGACCGCCGGGGCGGAGAAGGTGGAGCTGACCCGCAATGAGCTGAAAATTTTGCAGATGCTCTTGGAAAACCGGGGCCGGATTGTCAGCCGCGAGGGTCTGATGACCCGATTGTGGGAATCCGACGCGTTTGTGGATGAAAATACCCTGACGGTAAACGTGGCCCGGCTGCGCAAAAAGCTGGAGGCGGCGGGCCTTGGAACATTGATCCGCACGAAAAAGGGCGCGGGCTATCTGGTGGAGGACTGAGGATGCTGCTACAATATCTGAGACGGCAGTATAAGCTGCTGCTGTTTCTGGCGGCATCCGCCGCCATTTTTGCCGGGGTTTTGTCGCTGTATGCATACCCCGCCGAGGCGGTGGGGTACGCCGCGCTTTTATGCATCGTGCTGGGCCTGCTGTTTTTCGCGGTGGGCTATGCCGGATTTCTCCACCGCCACAAGGAGCTGGAACTGCTGAAAAAGGCCGTTTATGAAACGGTTCTGCCTCTTCCCCGCCCCCGCAGCGCACTGGAGGCAGACTATCAGGCGCTTTTAAACGACGTGTGTGCCCATCGGGCGCGACTTTTGACCCAAAGCGAAAACAGCCGCCAGGATTTGCTGGACTACTATACCCTGTGGGCCCACCAAATCAAAACGCCCATTGCCGCCGGACGGCTTCTGCTTCAGTCCGGCGGAGAGACGGACCGGGAGGCCCTGTCGGCGGAGCTTTTGAAGATTGAGGAATACGTGGAAATGGTTCTGGGATATCTGCGGCTGGACAGCGACACAACGGATTATGTTCTGCGCCGCTGCGAACTGGACGGAATCATCCGGGCAAGTCTGCGCCGGTACGCGCGGCTGTTTATCCTGAAAAAACTGACGCTGGAATTTCATGAGACAAATCGGACGCTTATGACGGACGAAAAATGGCTGGGCTTTGTGCTGGGACAGATTTTATCCAACGCCATCAAATATACGCCCGAGGGCGGCACTGTCCGCATCTATCCCGACGGCGAGACACTGGCCATCGCGGACAATGGCATCGGTATCCGTCCGGAGGACCTGCCCCGGGTATTTGAAAAGGGCTTCACCGGCTATAATGGCCGGGAGGACCGGAAAGCCACGGGGATAGGGCTGTATCTCAGCCGGCGGGTTTTGACAAATCTGGGCCACGGAATTACCATTGTGTCCCGGCCCGGTGTGGGGACCATTGTGCGCCTGCTGCTGCACGACGGACGGCAGGTGGAGGAATAGTCATTTACCCATTTTGGCGGCTTCAAATTGACTTTAAACGGGCAAACTTACAAAACTGTAAGCTTGCGGGCCAAACTGTAAGGGAATTCAATGGCTGGGCCACGGAAACCTTGTTAAGATGAGAGCATCAAAAGGAGGAATTTCATATGTCGCTTCTGGAAGTATCTCATCTTCAAAAAATTTATACCACCCGCTTTGGCGGAAATCAGGTGGAGGCATTGAAAAATGTCAGCTTTTCCGTGGAACCGGGAGAATACGTGGCCATCATGGGGGAATCCGGCTCAGGAAAGACCACGCTTTTAAATATCCTGGCCGCGCTGGACAAGCCCACCTCCGGAGAGGTGTTGCTGGCAGGCCGGGCCGTCTCCGACATCCGGGAGCGGGACATGGCGGCCTTTCGCCGGACAAATCTGGGCTTTGTGTTTCAGGATTTTAATTTGCTGGACACCTTTTCTTTACAGGATAACATTTTTCTTCCGCTTGTGCTGGCACGGCAGGAGTTCGGCGAGATGGAAAAGGCGTTGAAGCCGCTGGCGGAGCAGCTTGGAATCAAGGACATTTTAAGTAAATATCCCTATGAGGTTTCCGGCGGGCAAAAGCAGCGCTGCGCCGTGGCCCGGGCGCTGATTACAAAGCCCCAGATCGTTCTGGCCGACGAACCCACCGGCGCTTTGGATTCCCGGGCCTCCGACCGGCTTCTGGATTTGTTTGGGGAAATCAACGGGGGCGGACAGACCATTTTAATGGTGACCCACTCCGTCAAGGCCGCCAGCCATGCCCAGCGGGTTTTGTTTCTGCGGGACGGGGAGGTCTATCACCAGCTCTATCGTGGGGAAAACACCCGGGAACAGCAGTTTGGCCGCATCTCCGACACGCTGACGGTGCTGGCGCAAGGCGGTGAGGCAAATGAGTAAGGGGCATTTCTACCCGCGGATGGCGCTGGTCAATCTGGCGCGGAACGGAAAATTCTACATCCCCTATCTTTTGACCGTCATCGGGACGGCGGCGGCATATTACATCGCGCTGGCCCTTGCAAACGCACCCGATTTGCCCAACAGCTCCCGATACATGTATCTCTCCGTGTTTATGAGCATCGGCACCTTTGTCATCGCCGTGTTTGCCGTGATTTTTCTGACGTATACCAACAGCTTTCTCATGAAGCGACGCAAGCGGGAGCTGGGCCTTTACAATGTTTTGGGCATGGGCAAGCGGCATATTGCAATTGTCCTCGGCCTTGAAACGGCGTATACCGCCGCCGCAGGTATTGTGGGCGGCGTGCTGCTGGGGCTGCTGCTGCAAAAGCTGGCGGTTTTGCTGCTGTGCCGCCTGATGCAGATGGACATTGCATACGGCTTTTACGTATCCGGCGAGGGAATTGCCGGGACGGCTGGGCTGCTTGGAATCATATTGCTGTTCAATCTGCTGCTCAATCTTCGCCGCATCCATGTTCAAAACCCCACGGAGCTGCTGCGGGAAAGCAGCGCCGGAGAGCGGGAGCCGAAAACTCGCGTCATCACGGCGGTGATTGGCATTGTTGCGCTGGGCGCAGGGTATACCATCGCCATCACCACCCGGTCCGCCATGGCGGCGCTGGGTATGTATTTTGTGGCGGTGCTGCTGGTCATCATCGGAACGTACTGCCTGTTTACCGCCGTGAGCATCGCGGTGCTAAAGGCCCTGCGGGCCAATAAACAGTATTACTATCAAATCAACCATTTCATCGGCGTTTCCGGAATGCTGTACCGTATGAAGCGCAACGCCGTTGGCCTTGCCAATATCTGCGTACTTTCCACCATGGTGCTGGTGATGATTTCGGGCACGCTGTCGCTGTATCTGGGAAGCGAGG
Source organism: Oscillibacter sp. GMB15532 (assembly GCF_041020825.1). Classification (NCBI taxonomy): domain Bacteria; kingdom Bacillati; phylum Bacillota; class Clostridia; order Eubacteriales; family Oscillospiraceae; genus Oscillibacter; species Oscillibacter sp. GMB15532. The sequence goes on along the minus strand of NZ_JBEVTO010000004.1, from coordinate 8,238 downwards.
CGGCGCTGGAGGAGCAGTTTCCCGGAAACCTGCGGGCAGAGATTCAGTATGACCCGTTGAAGGAGAATCCCTTTGACCCGCAGGCACTTTATAAAACCATGGCCGAACAGCTGGGCGTAAAGGGAATCTCCGTCGAGCCTGTTTCCAGTTATCGCTATCTCTCTTTCGGCGTACATGAAGACAACGGTGCGCTGGAGGTGAAAAGCGGTAATTCTGCCTACAACAACATGATTTGCGCTATGGCTCCCGCTGATTATGCCGCTGTCACCGGCAAGGAGGCTCCGGCGCTTTCCGACGGTGACATGCTGCTGTATGCAGACGGGGCGGGGCAAAAACGAAGCCTGACCTTCCGCTTCTCCGATGCCGACGACCTGACGCTGACAGCGGCGAAGCCCGACACACAGTATCCTGCTCCACCCGAATTCCAGCCCTCCGCGGTGGATGTGCTGTACATGGTGGTATCCGACGAGACGTTTGACGCGCTGTATGACGGCCAACGGGCCTCTCTGGGCGCACAGGACACGGAACCCATGCAGTGGCGCGGCTTTTGGGCTATGGACGAGGGCGCCGTGCAGCCAAACGAGCTGGAACAGACGCTGGATTTCACCGGCACGGGAGACTGGGCCCGGCTGAACATTGAAACCAGAGAGAGCTTCGGGCAGGATTACTATTCGCTCAATGGCGGTTTCTTCTTCCTCGGGGTGTTTTTGGGGACCATTTTCCTGATGGCCGCCGTCCTGATAATTTATTACAAGCAAATCTCCGAGGGCTATGAGGATCGGGAGCGATATCTTGTGATGCAGAAGGTAGGGATGGAGCTGAAAACCGTCCGACGGTCCATCAACTCCCAGCTATTGGTGGTGTTTTTCGCCCCTTTGGCGGTGGCGGCGGTTCATGTGGCGTTTGATTTCAGTCTCATGACCCGTCTGCTGACGCTTTTTTCCCTGCACAACGGACCGCTGGTGCTGGGGTGCACCGCGGGGACGCTGGCGGTGTTCGCGGTGATTTACGCGTTGGTCTACCGCGCAACAGCCAAGGCTTACTATGAGCTAGTCAGCGCCTGACGTCCGGTTCTTTAAGCACCCGGCGTTCCTTGGGCGTCACCGGGAATCCATGAAAAAGACCCATTCAGCGTGAATTAGCCCCCCAAAAACGCACAAACCGCAAAAAGCCCCCTGATGTAGGAAAACGAACCTACATCAGGGGGTATTATTATGTGTAAACACAAATGGGCAACTAGCAAGACAGTGCTGCCATAGATCGGGGAAAACATCTGCTAAGATTAGTCTAACTTTTGAGCTTTCACTCGGCAGGACCGTTTCAGCACGGATGAGCACTTTCCGTTCCCGCGCAGATAAATCCCAAAACCCTGTTGGAGTGGATACAGGTCCCTTCTGTCACGCTCACCCCGGACAGGGCGGTCAAGGCTTCCAAAATGGCTGTCTCCTTGCCAATAATGTTTTCCTGGGGTACGCCGGCGGCCAATACCTCAAAGATGATATGTGCCGGGCCTACGTCCACCACCTGCACGTTCCCCTTTTCAAGTTGCAGTGTGTCGGCTACCGCCGATGCCATATCGGCAAGATTTTCCCCGCTGAAGGTAATTTCATTGATCCAAAGCTCGGTTGTCTGCACTAGGTTTAGCTTCATCATGGCCTCCTTCCCATATCCGTTCCAACATACGGCCGCTCCGCCTCCGCAACTTCCATGGCGGCACAGAGGGCCCACGACACAGCACATGACCTGGTTATTTAAAATACGGTTGGCCCACAACGGCAAAGAGCATCGGGCCACCAATATCCTAACTTGTTCCAAATATGCCAATTTTCGGCATTGCCGAACACCGTTCTTTATATATGCCGTAAAAAAAGAAGACAGTCCGCCTCCTCTTTTTGTATAAATCCACCGGATATCGGCCCAGCCACCACCAAATGAGCCGCCACACAGTACATGACGTCTCCCTTATGCAACCTTCTTGGCATGTAAAGCACACAAGCGGCCGATTCCGTCTTTTTCGGGATGACTGCACAGCCGCCATCAAGTTTTTCTTAGTTCAATTATAGTTATCCGCTGTTTACTTGTCAATAAAATTCTACAATGCAAGATAAAGTTCGTTAATAGCGCACATTTTTGAGAAGTAATTTTTTACACCTGTACGCATCCCAAACGGCGTCCCCCGTCATGTGGGCGCGAACCATTATGGGTTTTTCAGCAGTCTCCACAGGGTCGTGCGCGCTATCCCCAACCGCTTCGCCGCGGCAGTCTGATTCCCGCCGGTATCCTCCAGAACCAGCCGCAGCACCTCCTGCGTGATCTTCTCCAGCGTTCCGTTCAGATCCAGCGGTGCGTGCCGAACCTCCTGCCCAAAGGAGGATGCTTGCCTTTCCTCCTTGAGCAGCCGCTCCACGGCATCGGAGCGAATCAGCTGATCCTGCGCGGCAATCGCAAGTGTGGAGAGGATACGGCGGAACTGTATAAGGTTATGGGGCCAGTCATATTCCTGCAGCAGCTGTATTCCAGCCCCCTCTATGCCGTAAATTTCCACCGGAAGATTGGCATTCAGCTGGCCGAGGCAAAGATTTGCCATCTGTGGGAGCTGCATTTGCAGCTCCCTCAGGGGCGGCAGATTCACAAGCTGCGCGGAGAGCTTCTCCATCACCTCATACCCTGCCGCGGCATTGGTTGCGCCACGGGGGCAGGTACAGGAAAACAGCAGCTGGTCCCGCCCACAGAGGTTGGCGCTGGCAATGCTGCCAATGAGCTGGGTACGCTTTTCAGAAGAAAGCACATCAAAATTTTGAAAGTAAATCGTCCACCCCGTCAACATAAGCGGAGAGCTGTGATGGTTAAGAAGATATGTCCAGGACTGGTTATTGAGCAGGGCACAGTCGATGAAGGTAACCGGCGTGGCCTTTAGCCGGGAGCCAAGGCAAATGGCCGCTGCCGCAGATTCCATCTCCAGCCCATGCTCCCCCGTCAGCAAAACCGGCGAGGCGGAGAGGTTCACATACTCTATGGCCCTTCGTAAACCCGCGGAGTTTTCAATGATGTTATAAAAGCTCTCCCGCGTGAATGATTGCAAATCTGCTACCGTACAATGACGGATTCCAGCCTGACTGGTTGGACGGACCCTGCGTGATGCTACATAAAAAGCGGTGTAATCAGAGGCACCGCTATGCAGGGACTGGGCTTTGATTGTATATAACACCCCGCCTAAATTTTTTGCAAACCGACAGCTCCCTGTCCGCGGGACATTTACCATCTCCATGCGCAGCATATTTTCCAGGGCCTCATTGTCCTGTCCGCTCAACGTGGAAAAATACAGGGTTTGATTTTGCTCAAATACCACAGTTTCGTATGCCTGCTCTCGTAAGAGCTTTTTTAAAAGCTGATTCGCATTCCTGAGCTCCCGGATACTGCCGCACAGCTGCAGCGCAGAATTGAAGACCTCGCGTATGCTCTCTATACCCGACGAGAGCATCACGGCATTGAGTCCCAGCGCCTGCGCTGCGTCCGCAGCTGATTTGTCACCCAGAATTGCCCTGTACCCCTTGTCTCGCAGCTGTTCCAGCAGTTTATACAGATCCTCCGGCTGTTGATTGGGGTCCTCCGGAAGGCTGTATGCGTATATATCCATGTCCTGATTGAAAAGTTTATTAAGTGCAATGGCATTTTGAGCCATATTGGGAAATCCGACGATCGCATACCGGTTGGACAGTCCGTCTGTCAGGCGCTGCGCACGCAAAATATCAAGGGCAGTCAGCGGTATTTCAATCACCGGAAGATTCACTTTATTCTGGAGCAGCAGCGCCGTGCCGCCGCGGGAAATAATCACATCAAATCCCTCATGAAAGTTTCTTTGGGCGAGATCAACTCCCTCTTTCCAATTCCCCACCAAAACCGTAAGTTCAATCTGCGGAAACTCCGTTTCGCACACCTTCTGCATCAGAGCTTTCAGCCCCTCGTACGGTATCACCGCCAGAGCACGCAGCCTTTGCTGCTCCATCCAACCCCTCCATTCGTTGCAATTTGAATCGTTTTGCAAAATAATCAAAAATCCAAAAATCAATAATCTTAAATATGTTTCATTATGAATCAAATATTACTTGTTTCAAAGTTGAAATGATATAAAATGACGATAAAATGTTATATGTCAGCAGCTGAATTAAGCAATTCGTCACTTTTTGGATAAAACAGGAATTTTGGAAAGCTTCATAATAAAACCAATCATTTAAAATAGTCTAGCAGAGGACGCGCCCAAACACAAGCACAAGTTCCTTCCTATACAGGGCATACTGCAAGATAGGAAGCGCTTTGTCTTACGCAAATCAGATTTTATCAAGGAGAATATTCACATGAAAAAAGGTATCCGTCTGAACTCAAAAGACAACGTGGGGGTTGTCGTCCAAGATGTGAATGCCGGCGAAGAAGTCGATTTTGGCAACGGCCTGGTGGTGACCGCTCTTGATTCCATCGCGCTTCCTCACAAGCTGGCCCTTGTCGATATTGAGGCCGGCAGCTATATCATCAAGTACGGTGAGATCATGGGCTATGCCACGCAGGATATTCCTGTGGGCCGTCACGTTCACGATCACAACTGTGATTCCGAAAAACTAATGAAGTAAGCTTCTGCAAAGAATCGAAAGAGGTGTTTACAATGGCTCATGCGACAACATTTATGGGATATCATCGTCCCGACGGACGCGTTGGCATCCGCAACTATGTCATTGCCGTAGGCAACTGCAGCTGTGCCAACGGAATTGTCAATCAGATTGCCGCCCGCGTACCCGGGGTAATTCCCATGATTCACACAGACGGGTGCAGCACTCCGGGCGAGTTTGACCGCTGGCGCGAGACTCTGGTGGGCGTTTGCTGCAACCCCAACATCTATGCCGCTATTCTGGTCGGCGTCGGCTGCGAGACCGACGACGCCAAGGAGATTGGAAAGCGCATCGAAGCGGAAAGCGGCGGAAAGCCCGTCTTCGCGGCCATCGTTCAAGAAGACGGCGGCGGGCTGAAGGTGATTGAAAAGTGCGTAAAAGCCGCCGAGCAGTTTGTGGCTGACGCAGAAAAGGTGGAACGCAAGGAGGCTCCCGTCAGCAGTCTCGTTCTGGCCACCGAGTGCGGCGGCTCCGACGCATTCTCCGGCATCACTGCCAACCCCGCCATCGGCTATGTGTCCGACTGGATTGTTTCCAACGGGGGAACCTCTATTCTCAGTGAGATTCCGGAGCTGATCGGCACGGAAGAGATTTTGGCCAAGCGCTCCATCACTCCCGAAGTGGGAGAGCGGGTCAAAAGCCTGATCTACGAATGGGAGGAGCGGACCCGCACCCTGCTGGGAGCCAACACCTCCCGGACCCTGGCTCGCGGAAACATGGTGGGCGGACTGACTACGATTCAGGAAAAGGCCCTCGGCTGTGTCCACAAAGGCGGCACCTCCACGGTGATGGACGTGATTGATTACGCCGAGCGCGTCGGCCAGCGCAAGGGCCTGATTATTATGGACGGTCCCGGCTACGACACGGACAATGTCACCGGCATCTTTGCCAGCGGAGCACAGCTGTTCATGTTCAGCACCGGCCGGGGCAACCCGCTGGGCTACCCGGTCGCACCCGTCATCAAGATCTGCTCCAACAGCAAGACCTACTATGCCGTCGGCGGAGACGAAGGCGATATGGACATCAATGCCGGTGCCATCGTTACCGACGGTATGACTCCCGAGGAACTGGGAGAAAAGTGCATTGAATACCTTCTGGATGTCTGCAACGGAAAGCAAACCCGTCCCGAGGCCAACGGATATGGCGGGGCAATGTGCGTCTGGTCCACTACATCTCCGTTTTGATTTGGCACGGAAGTGCACGGCGTAAACAACCATTCTCGTTTAAAGTCTATTAATTGAGGGAGAGTCATTCGATCATGGAAAAGATTGCTGTATATGGCGCCGGTGTTATTGGAATTGGCGAAGCCACTCTTGTCACCGGTCACGGGATTCCCTGTGTGGTAATCGGGCGTTCCGAGTCCGGCCTCGAGCGCTGCCGGCAGGCGGTGGAACAAAACTGGGACGACCTGATTGCAAACGGTCTTGCTTCGGAGAAGAACAAGGCTGCGGCTATGAACCTTTTGACCATTACAAACAAGCCGGAGGCTCTTGAGGGCTGCACCTTTATTTTTGAAGCCGTAGCCGAGGATATCGCACAAAAGAGCAAGGTGTATGCCGAGATTGAGAACTATGCCGCTCCCAATGCGATCATCGTATCCTGCACCTCCTCTCTGAACTCCAGCGATTTGGCCGCCACGGTTTCCCGCCCGGAGAACCTGCTGGTGGTACATCCGCTGAACCCGGCTCATATGGTCCCGCTGGTAGAGGTTGTCACACATCCTCTGAACTCAGAGGATACTCTGGATCGGACCTACGCAATGCTCAAAGCGCTCAGCCGCAAGCCCGTCACGCTGAAGAAAACCATGCCCGGTTTCCTTGTAAACCGCTTTCACCAGGCACTGTACCGTGAATCCATTTACCTGATCGAGCAGGGAATCACCACCGCCGATGATGTGGACACCGCACTTCAGTGCCTGAGCATGCGGTATTCCTCCATTGGCCTGCTGGAATTCTTTGACGACGTCGGCCTGGCGCTGGAGGCGAGCATTTCCAAAAACGTCTATCCCGACCTCTGCGCAGCCACCGATGTTCAGCAGTACGTCCAGAAATGCATGGAAGATGGGCACACGGGCAAGGCCGCAGGTAAGGGTCTGCACGATTGGTCCAAAATTGATGCTGATGATTACAGATACCGCAAGCAGGTTCCGTTTTTCGGAACCGTCAGCAAGTGGGACATGCCGGAATAAGCATTTGTTTTTCGCTCCGACTGTTCCCGGCATTGTATCCAAGGCGGTGAAGCACGCGTCCACCAGCTTTGCCGCGCGGCATTTCAAGTGTGTTAAAGCATGGCAATTCACCGGACCCCTTCCAAGTCAATCAATTTAGGAGGATTGTGTAATGAAAATTCTGAAAACCGTCCAAAAGGTTCCCGGCGGAATGATGGTCATTCCCCTGCTGCTGGGCGTTATTATGAACACCGTGGCGCCTCAGGTGCTGCAGGCCGGCGGCTACATCACCGCCGTGTGGTCCAGCGCCGGCACCAACACCTCAATCGGAATATTCCTGTTCTGCGTCGGCTCGCAGATTCAACTGAGAAACGGCGGACAAGTCCTGAAACGCGGCATTGTCCTGCTGATTGCCAAGTTTTTGTCCGGCGCGGTTCTCGGCTGGGCCGTGGGCGCCTTCTTTGGCCCCGCAGGCATTCTGGGCCTCTCTACTCTGGCCATCATCAGTGCGGTCACCAATTCCAACGGCGGCTTGTTCATGTCTCTGGTTGGAACCTTTGGCGATGACACGGATACTGCTTCTCAGGCTATTTTGAACATTAACGACGGTCCTTTCCTGACCTTAGTCGCCGTGGGCGCCTCCGGCATGGCAGACATTCCTCTGCAAAGCCTGGCATGCGCCATTGCCCCCATCCTGCTTGGCATGATTCTGGGCAACCTGGACAAGGACATTTCCGAGTTCCTGAAGCCCGGCCTGAATGTCCTCATCCCCTTCTTCGCTTTCTGCTTAGGCACCGGTATCAATCTGTCCAATCTGATCAAGGGCGGCATTCCCGGGGTCATTCTGGGCCTCATTACCGTGGGATGGTCCGGCTTTGTCTGCATCCTTGCCGATAAGTTCATCCTCAAGCGTCCGGGCTATGCCGGCGCTGCAATCGCCACAGCCGCCGGCAACTGTGTTGCAACGCCCGCGGCAGTCGCCTTGGCAGCTCCCTCTCTGGCGCCTTATGCCGAAGCGGCAACTGTTCAGTGCGCCGCAGCTGTAATTGTAACCGTAATTTTGGTTCCCCTGATGACCTCCTGGGCCGCAAAAAAATGGGGCACCTCCGCAGAGTGGGAAGCCAAAAAGATCGGTGCCAAGACAGGCCATTAACAAGTCTCCCCTTATACCTGCCAAGCCGTGAATTTCTTCGGAAAAGACGCGCAATAGGCAGCACCCCCCTGATGTAGATAACAGAACTACATCAGGGGGGCATTGTTATGAGCAGGCAGGATTGATTAAGCAGCCTGCGCTCCGAACCATGCTGCCGCCGAATGAGAATCCAGTAGGCGGCCGCCAAGGAACATGAAATGAATGGCCGCATCATCCGTCTTATCACCATGCGTGCATCCAGTTAAAAGTGGGAGTGG